>JAGQOZ010000002.1 GCA_020426955.1 Planctomycetales bacterium | reverse complement strand
TTGCCGATTTTCCGGCAGCAATATCCGCAGTCCGATGCCCGGCATCCAAGACGTTATCCACCGCCGCTTCTACAGCAACCGCTTCTTCTTCCATGCCCAGTGAATGCCGTAACAGCATTGCCGCCGCCAAAACAGTTGCCAATGGGTTGGCGATTCCTTTGCCTGCAATGTCCGGAGCCGACCCGTGGATCGGTTCGTACAAGCCTGGCCCGCCACTGCCCAGCGAAGCGGACGGCAGCAGCCCCAGCGAACCAGGCAGCATCGATGCTTCGTCGGTCAGGATGTCGCCAAACATGTTGCCGGTCACAACCACGTCAAACGAACTGGGACGAGAAATCAAATGCATGGCCATGGCGTCCACCAGAACCACGTCATACGTGACTTCAGGAAATTCAGTCTTGATAACGCGTTCGGCAACTTCTCGCCACAATCGCGACGCTTCCAAGACGTTTGCTTTGTCAACGGAAGTGACTCGCTTATTTCGCCCCATGGCAATCTGGCCTGCCAAGCGAACGACGCGTTCTACTTCGCTGACGGAATACACCATTTCGTTAAACGCTTCTTCGTCTCCATTGGCTGAAGTTCGCCGACCGGATGGTCCAAAGTAAATTCCGCCGGTCAGTTCGCGGACGAACAAGATATCAACGCCAGAAATGATCTTTTCCTTCAACGGAGAAGCATCCAGAAGTTTTGCGTGCGGCTTGATGGGACGCAGGTTGGCGAAGAGGCCCAATTCTTTACGAATTTTTAGCAAACCGACTTCCGGCCGAGTCTTTGCGCGAGGATCATCCCACTTTGGACCGCCAACTGCGCCCAACAGTATCCCCGCCGAGTCACGACATTTGGCCAACGTGTCATTCGGCAGCGGATCGCCCGTGGCATCTATGGCGCACCCGCCAATCATACCTTCGTGAAAATCAAACTGATGGCCGAACCGTCCGGCAACCGCCGCGAGCACCTTTCGGCCCACTTCGACAATTTCTGGACCAATGCCGTCTCCCGGTAGCAATACAATGGACGCTTGAGTCATTCGTAATCCTCAACTGATGAAAAAGAAAAGCCCCGGGGAACGCCCGAGGACTTTTGATTGGGTCTATTTATCAACTTCGAACGAAACTTCCGGACAGCAAACCATCCGCTCGGGAGCTGTAGGTCGGCCCGTCTGGATCAATTCTTGCTGAAATCTAATTGTTTGGATGTTTCGGTTCCAACGGGATTCTTCATGAACTTCTTGTGGCACTGCGAACATAGGTCAAAGCACTTGCGTTGATAAACGCCGTCGCCAATTAGGTCGCTTTGAGAATCTTCTCCACGTTCCAGAATATCATGGATTTCCATCAAATGATCTCGATCGGCGTCATCCACTACTTCGCCGGAGACTGGTTCCATGACTGCCTCAATCTCCAGTCGGACAATATAGCGAACTTCATCTTCTGGATGAATTGGCCGCCCACATCGATCGCACGAATAATGAATCATGGGAATCCTCAGACAATCCGGTTTTGCTGTCAGGGTCACTGTGACCACGATACATGCATCCTAATGCGGTTTTGGTGCTGGTCGCAAGTGCCGAACATGAGTCTTTATGACGGGAAATCACCGATTTCTGGGTAGCCAAGCCGATTCCTCCGAATAACGAAAATGAAACGCTGGCCTGCCCCATCATTTCTTACTAGAATGCTTCCAATCAGATAAGCAAATGACGCGAGCAAGGATTCCTAGCTGGCTCGAAGCGCGATTGCGGTGAATTCGACCGCAATTGCGTCTCGAGCTGTCGGCTTTTTCCATTGCCGTTTGCGTTACAAGGTTGAAACGTCCTTCAATCTTAAACAGAGTCAACGCCATGCAATCTGAATTTCATACGTCGCTACACGCCAGTGTGCTCGTTTTGAACCGGGCATACGTCGCCATCCACATTGTTCATGTTAGGCGAGCGTTCACTCTGTTGTATCGCGAGCTTGCTGAAGTACTTGACGTGGATGAGGGCCAATTCGGCAATTATGATTTTTCTGGTTGGGTTGAGATTTCGCAGTTGCGTTCGGACGAAAAAAGCCCACATGACGATTGGGTGAAATCGGTCAATTTTGATATTCAGGTACCGCGTGTCATCCGATTACTCCGATTCGACCGAATTCCAAAGCGTACCACTCGATTCAATCGCAAAACCTTGTTCGCGCGAGACGAACACACGTGCCAATACTGCGCCCTAACGCTGCCCGCAAGCCAACTAAGCCTGGATCATGTGGTCCCTAAGAGTCGAGGTGGGAAAACGACATGGGAGAATATTGTTTGCTGTTGCCTCAGGTGCAACACTCGCAAAGGCGGAAGGACTCCACAAGAAGCTCGGATGAAACTTCTGCGACCACCAGCCAAGCCCAGACAGAGCCCCCTGTTGGCACATAAACTTCAAAACCCCAAGTACTCCACGTGGCGCCAGTTCATTGGACCGGCGGGGATGAGCTATTAGCAGCGACCGATCCACCGCCGTAGCGAAATGGCTTCAGACCACAAAAAAAAAGAACGTCCGAATTTTCGAACGTTCTGTCTTTGCGGTGTGATGATGCCCGAATTAGGGACTAATTGCCAGCCAAAGGCTCTTTCTTTTCCGTAATGCTGGGGCATTTTGGGGCCATTTCGGCGTTCAATTCTTTGAAGCCTTCTTGCCCTTCGGGAAGATTGTCTTCGTGGAAAATCGCTTCGACAGGGCATTCTGGAACGCAAGCTTCGCAGTCAATGCATTCATCCGGATGGATGTACAGAATCTTGTCGCCTTCGTAGAAGCATTCGACCGGGCAAACTACCACACAATCGGTATACTTGCAGCCGAAACAGGCCTGAGCAACGACGTGAGTCATTTTCTAAATCTCCTGACGCCTTTTGTACTGACGGAAAAATATCGAGAGGCTAGCGTAGATCTCGGTGGTAGCCACTTCACCGTTCTATCTTCGGAATGAACACTGGCAAACCTTGAAAAACAGTCGTTTTCATCGGACATTCCTAGAAAAAGTAGGCTTTTTGGGAAATCTAGTACTGGTCAAGCCTAATGTCAACCCGCCTTCATTGCGTTCAGCCTTGCTTCGTTTGTAGAAGCTACCTAGAATCCAATGATCCGAGGGAGTTTTCGGGCATGGTAGGAGCTTGGCGTCGGGCACCAAGCTGCGGCACGGACGAGTCGACTGGTATTCGATTCGAAACACGGACAATGGATGCGTCCGTCAACTCGGGGCTGAAAGGAAATCACGCGTGGCACTGTCAGACACCGACAAACGACTGCTTGAGAAATGCTTACGAGCGGAACCTCGTTCGTGGGAAGATTTCACAGACCGATTCATTGGCTTGGTCTTTCATGTGATCGATCACACGGCCAAGGCGCGCTCTATTCGATTATCTCCAGCGGATCGCGACGATTTGTGTGCCGAGGTTTTCGTATCCGTATTGGACCACGATTTTCGCGTGCTGCGCAATTTCAAGGGCAACAGCAGCCTAGCCACTTACATGACGGTGATTGCCAGGCGAGTTGTGGTCAAGCAACTAATGAAGAAACGGTCAACGGCATCCTTGCAGACTATTCGCAGTCGAACGACGTCGGAAACAGCCACAACGTATCGCACTGACCAGCAAGACGAAGTGGAATCGTTACTATCGACCTTGGCCGCGCCAGAAGCCGAAGTAGTGCGAATGTATCACCTGGAAGGCAAAACGTATCAGGAAATCAGCGCTTCCACCGGCGTCCCCGAAAACAGCATCGGTCCGACGCTCAGCCGAGCTCGATCGAAAATGCGACGGGCTCGTACCGAATAGCGCACCAGCTTTCGTTCCGTTCGGCCAACAACAGAACGCGTCTGCTCATCCGAATCAGGCTGCTCATCCGAATCAGGTTGAACGGAGTTCTCGTTACGCGACTTTTGACAGCGTCCGGTCAATTCGCGCCAGCACACTCGGTTTGCCCAAAATCGACAGCGTTTCAAACATGCCGAAACCAACCGATTTGCCCGTAATAGCCACGCGAAGGGCATGAATGATCTGCCCAATCTTAATGCCTTTTTGTTCGACAAAGGCCTTTAACATTCGTTCCAAGTCGGACGCGTCAAATGATTCGGCCGCCGCAAGTTCTTCGCGGAATTCTCGCAGCAAAGCAACGGCTGGATTATCGTCCACCAACCGTTTTTGAAAAGCTTTTTCGTCATATGCGAAATCTTGATCAGCGACAAAAAATTCGCTGGCCAAGTCTAGAATATCGCCAGCCACGGTCAGCCGATCGCCAGCCGCTTGAACAATTGCAGTCAATTTTGGCCCAACATCACACGACGGCGGCGAACTTACAAGCCCGGCTTGCTGAAGGAACGAAAGCACAAGCTTGGCCTTTTGTTTAACCGGAACCTCTTGCATGTAGTGCTGCTGGAAGGCCAGCAACTTTTGGGGATCAAAACTGGCCGGTGCCTTGTTAATACGTTCCAGCGAAAACGAATCAATCATCGCTGACCGGCTGAAGTATTCCGTCTTGTCGTCCAGCGACCATCCTAGCAGCAACAAGTAGTTCACAATGGCGTCCGGAAGAAATCCAATCTGTTCGTAAAAATCAACAATCACGGGGTTAAACGTCTCAGCCGAAATCGTCATGCCAATTTGATTGGCAATGTGCGTTCCCAGATCATTGAGTTTGGCAAAGTCCCGATTCTTCAAGTACTTATCCAGCTTGCGTTTGCTGAGTTTCGTTTTGCTGCCCGGTTCTGCAACAAACGGGACGTGGGCGAATTCGGGAAGTGAATAGCCGAGCGACTGAGCGATAAAGACTTGTCTTGGCGTGTTGGACAGATGTTCTTCGGCGCGAATGACATGCGAAATCTGAAAGTCATGGTCGTCCACAACGGTAGCCAAATGATAGATGAACGAACCATCCGCTCGCTGAATGACGTGATCCTGTTCGTTCGCCCATTCGAAGCGAACGTTGCCTCGCACCAAATCGTGAAGTTCCAAACAGCCTTCTCGAGGCATCTTGAGTCGCACGACAGCTTGTCTGCCTTGCGATTCAAATTCCGCAGCTTGTGCGTCTGATTCGGCCATCCAAGTCCGACTGTAAACAAATGATCGCTTCTCTTTGTCGGCCGCTTCGCGTTCCGCCTGAACTTCGTCTGGCTTCGCATAGTCTCGATACGCATGGCCGGAAGCGAGCAACTGATCGACGGCGGCTTGATAGCGGTCTGAACGCTGTGATTGGTAATAAGGGCCATAATCGCCACCGACCTCGGGGCCTTCGTCCCAGTCCAGACCTAACCACTTGAAACCGTGAAGGATGGGTTCCAGCGCTGCCTGGACGTTTCGCTGCTGATCAGTGTCGTCGATTCGCAAAATAAACTGCCCGCCGTGTTTTCGAGCGAACAGCCAATTGAACAATGCGGTACGGACACCGCCAATGTGGAGGTAACCTGTTGGACTGGGAGCAAAGCGAGTTCGAACCATGGGACCGCCTTGGGGAACGGAAACAATTGTGTGCGAAGGATACGGAAACGAAGCGTGGCAACAACTTGCCGAGTTTCACAGTAGATAGACGACGCCACGGAAAATCAACCCGGCGAGAACACTCGCCGTGAGGCACAATCCCAGCGGCGCCACCAAACTAAGCCGCTCGATTCTGTCTCCGTTCCGACTTTCGCTGTTTCTTAGATTTGCGTGACTGCAGAACAGGACCATCCGATTCGTTGGGCTCCGCCGCTTCTCGATTGCCGCTCTCAGCAGACACTTCGGCCGTCTTGCGTTTTCGTGAACGCAAGCGATTGCTCGTGCCGGCCAAGTCCGCATCGGCGGTAGCAGCAGCGGCACTTGAGCTGCCCTGGTCAGCCTGCGATTCTGGTGACTTGCGTTTGCCAAACCAACTGCGACGAGGGGCGGACTCGACTTCGCCATTGTCGTCTTGGGCATCTGCTGCGTTGACAGCCGATTTTTTCCTCTGCCACCAACGGCGTGGCGGTTGGCCTGATTCGCCGGCACTTTCCGAGTCAGCGGCGTCAGCTGATTCCAACTCGTCGTCTTCGTCTGGCGAATCCAGCTTCGAATCTGCTTGCTGCTTGCGACCGAACCAAAAACGACGTGTTGGCTTTGCTGCGGGATGTGCAGTGTCATCCGGATCGGCGTTGATTTCGTCTTCTTCGAATTCGTCGTCCGGATCTTGTTCGTCGATGCCGTTGTCTTCTTCCGAAGTATCATCAGCGTTGGAAATGCTTCTTCGCTTCCATGGAAACCAGCGTGTTCGCCGCGATCCTTCCTTCGACGGGGCGAATTCTAATTCGTCGGGCGAGATGTCTTCGTCATCTTGGTCGACGGATTCTGTGCGAGGTTGAATCAGCCCCTGCGTGTCCAATGACAAATGGGCTGCAAACGCAACGCCAGCTGAAAAAACAGACCACTGGGCCAAAAGGCCAGCTCCGGCGCTAATGTCACCAACAAACGGTTCGATGCTGCTGAATCCCGTGAAACTCGCCATCCGACTGAGGCCAGTCAGATACATCACCAACAACATGACGCAAGACGTAAGCATATGAAAAACGGCCAGCTTTGACCGTTTCATTTCGATCTGCAGCCGAATCACACAGACCAGCGCAATCAGGTATAGCGACGACACAACCCATTCGCGGGAATGAGTCGCCAGCCCCATCCGTTGCTCAACCAGCTTCCAAGTGTCCTGTGCCAGATGAGTCGAATGGTTAATGCTCAGGAAGATCGCCGTGACGGCAGCGTAGCACCAAATGCGATACACCCCGGTATAGTCTTCAATTTCATGTCGGCGAATCGAATAAATCAGCCCCGCCAAGCCGGCACAGCCGACCCACAGGATCGTTACAAACCAACGCTGGATTCCGTACGGGCTGGTTGTCTGGAACGCGCTGATGGCCTGGCACCATGACGGAGTTGCCGAGTCGCGAACATACGCCTGCCATGCCGTGATAGCAATTAGCAAAACGGCGACAGAAGTCGCCAGCAAACACTGAACCCACCATTTGGAAGGCACCAAATCCATTAGTCGGAGCTGGTTTTCTGGGGACGCAGCTGGGGCGTACTTCAATACATTCGAATGACACGGCTCGTCCTGAGCATGGTCACTCCGTGACTGTGCCGTATCTTCAAACAAAACACGGCGTCGCCGATCTTCTCGTGCTCTTCGTAGCGTCATGTCTACATAGCCTCGACAACGAATGGTCCCACGTTCATCCTTCTTCGACGGTGTGGGGACCGAAATTCCAGTGTAACTGTGCGAAACCCGACAATACGAGACAAAGGAATCTGAATCGCAGTCATTACAATCGTCACACACCTTCGTAGTCCCCTGCCTTGCCTAGTGTCGTCAGTTGGAATCTTGTTTGCCCAGCACGAATGACTTTGACACGATCGAATCAGGACCTAAGTTTTCAGGTCAGAAACATTTCGAGCAATTCGTCCTCCATAAAAGTACCTGAAATGGAAATCCCGCAATCGAACGCGCCGTCCGTCGCCGCTAGCGATGCTCCTGTCATGTTCGGCGGGGCCGAAAGTTCTTCGCTACGAGTGCTCTTGGGGAACGTGGATGAAGCTCCGAACAACGCGACGATGGCTCGTTTCCATGACGAAATTGTCAATCGTCGCTTAGGGATTGCCTGCAGTCTTTTCCGTAGTCTTCGCGCCAAGCATGCCCCCACCGCTGACCACTGTCTGCGAGTCGCAATGCGTTGTTCGATTTTCGGCACGTTGCTGCAATTGCCTGAAAGCGACCTACAAAACTTGGAAATTGCCGCGCTGCTGCACGACATCGGCAAGATTGGTGTACCGGATAGCATTTTGTGCAAACCTGGTTCACTTTCGGAAGATGAAACGGACATCATGAATTCGCAGTGGGAGCAGGCGTTGACAATCCTGTCCGCCGCGTGTTTTGAAGACGACGTGCTGCAGATCATTCGATGTTGCCAATACAGTTTTGATCCGCCACAACGGGTCAGCCATCCCATTCGCGAAGCATTGCCAATTGGCGCTAGGATTCTGAAAATCGCCGATGCGTTTGACGCCATGACCACCGATCATGTGTATCGACGAGCAATGCCGTTAGAACGAGCCGTGGCGGAATTGTTTCGCTTTGCCGGTTCGCAATTCGATCCAGAATTGGTCCGCGAATTTGCCAACTTCTCTGCTCAGGCCGAAGCCGAAGTCAATCTTCGCGTGTCGGATCGCTGGCTCAAAGGCATGTCGCCCGAAGCCTCCAATTCGCTGTGGCAGCTAAAAGAACCGCTGTTTACACGGCACGGCACTGGAAGTCCGGAATCGGTGTTTCAGCAAAAACTTTTGGACGCAATGCAAGACGGAGTTGTTTTTGTTGACAGCAAACTGCGAATTCTGGTCTGGAATCGCGGAGCTGAACGACTGACCGGCATTGCTCCTGGCGGCGTCTATGAGAAGGTTTGGGATCCAGCGATCCTGAAGATGCGAGACAAAGATGGCAATCTATTGAAAGAAAAGAATTGCCCAGTGCGAAGCTGCATCGAAACCAGCGGACAATCTTTGCGTCGAGTGATCATCTGTCCGGACGGTCGCGAACATCGCCCAGTGGATGTGCATGTCATTCCCGTTTGTGACGAACGCGGACGCTGCCACGGTGCTACGATGCTGATTCACGATGTGTCGTCTGAAGCGTCGCTAGAAGAACGCGTGCAGGATCTGCACGAACAAGCCACCACGGATCCACTGACCGGCGTGGCAAATCGAGCTGAATTTGATCGAGTTCACCGTAGCATGGTGGACAACAGCCTAGCGTCAGGCAATTTTTGCAGTATTGTGATTTGCGACATCGACCGCTTTAAGAGCATTAATGACGAATATGGACACCAAGCCGGTGACGAAGCGCTAAAGAGTTTTGCTTCGCTCCTACAACGAAGTTGCCGTCAAGGTGACCTGGTGGCCAGATATGGTGGCGAAGAATTCGTACTGTTGTATCCCAACTGCGATAATGCCGGTGCCGTGCGCCGAGCCGAAGAGATTCGTCGTGAGCTTTCGCAAACCGCTCAGTTGGCCTTGAATGGCAAATGCATGACTTCCAGTTTTGGTGTGACCGAACTGCAGCTCGGTGATACGCCCGAAACCATGCTGCGTCGAGCAGATCGAGCTCTATATCAGGCCAAAGATGGTGGTCGGAATCGAGTAGTGCAGTTGGGGGCTGGGTTCCTGCAAGAACAGTATCAGGAATCGCAATCGTCTTGGATTCGCTGGATGACGACGCGTCGGAACAAGGAGAACTCGTTAGAACGAACCTTGATTGCCAACGTTCCCGTGCCCTTATTGGCCGAAAAGATCCGAGGATTCATTTCGGACCATCACGCGGAAATTATCCAAATCAGCGAAGATCAAGTTTCAATGCACGTGCAAACTCGTCGCGCATCCAGCATTCTTGGTCAAAACGACGATTCGCCCGACATCACACTGGTTGTCGAACTCAGTTTGCGAGAACAAGTCCAACGTGACGATGACGAACGCCGCACTGGTTCGCGCACACTGATTGACGTGAAGATTCGACCAAGACGGTCGCGTGATAAACGAGTCAACGATAGCCGGCCCCATCATGTGTTGGCCAGCCTTCGATCTTATCTGATTGCACAGGAATATCACGGCAAGACCTAAGCTTCCTGCCGCTGTAACGTTCCGTCTTCTGCGCCAGGCTTCAAGTCATTTTTCGGTAAACGCCAATGGGATCGCATTTGCATCCAATTGTCATTCCGGGCATGATTCGCTAATGTGACATGAGAGGATCGATGGGATCGCCCAATGCCATCAACGGGTTGCCTTTCGGGTTATTTTCGCGTAGGCGAGTCCGTCCACAGATTCGCACAACTGCGACGGAAGTCAATTTGTTCGTCTCGAAACTAAGGACCTACGTGAAGAAAATGGATAACATTGGGGAAACGCCATTGAACCTATTGTCAAGAATTGATTTTTGAAAACGTTCGCATTGGCGAATCGAAATGGAGAAAAGCATGGCCTATTCACTTCCGAACCTACCCTACGCCTACGATGCACTCGCGCCGCACATTGATGCCAAAACGATGGAGATCCACCACACCAAGCATCATCAGGCGTACATTACCAAAGTCAATGACGCGATTGCGGGCACGCAACTGGAAGGAACCACGATCGAAGCATTGGTTTCTGAACTAAATGAAGTCCCCGAGAATATTCGAGGCGCGGTCCGAAATAATGGTGGCGGACATGCGAACCATTCGCTGTTTTGGACCGTAATGGCACCGAATGCCGGTGGCACGCCGTCCGGCGAATTAGCCGCAGCCATCGATTCGGAACTCGGCGGTTTTGAAAAATTCAAGGACGCGTTTTCCAACGCAGCGGCCACTCGTTTTGGTAGCGGCTGGGCTTGGCTAAGCGTCAGCAATGGCAAATTGGTCGTCGAAAGCACTGCCAATCAAGATAGTCCACTGATGGAAGGTCGCACGCCGATTTTGGGGCTGGACGTCTGGGAACATGCTTACTATTTGAACTACCAAAACCGACGGCCGGATTATATTTCCGCGTTTTTCAATGTGATTAACTGGGAAGAAGTCGCCAGACGCTACGCGGCTGCAAAGTAGTGTTTTGTTTAGTACGTGGCAGCCGTTGTCCATTCGACAGCGGCTGTTTTTTTCGTCACGTTACACCGAATCGGCGTTAGCAGACGGATTCAAGTACGGTTAACGTGGTGATCATACGGAATGCGTGGCATTCCTACTTTCGAGTCTTAGCGAGTTTCAGCAATGAAAGTGATCTTGGCGAATCCGCGAGGTTTCTGTGCCGGCGTCAACATGGCGATCGAAAGTCTGGACTTGGCCATCCAGCGATTCGGTACGCCGATCTATGTCTATCACGAAATTGTGCACAACAAGTATGTGGTCGAGACGTTTCGAGCCAAGGGCGCTATTTTCGTCGACGAATTGGCGGAAGTCCCCGAAGGATCATATCTGCTTTTTTCCGCGCACGGCGTGTCGCCCGCAATTCGTGACATTGCCAAACAACGCAAACTGTTTGCCATAGACGCCACGTGTCCACTGGTCACCAAAGTGCATTTGGAAGCCATCCGATTTGCTCAACAAGGATTCACTATTGTCCTCATCGGTCATGAAGGGCACGACGAAGTGGTTGGCACCATGGGCGAAGCTCCTCAGGCGATTGTCCTGGTAGAAGATGAAGACGACGTAGATCAGCTGCAGGTTGCCGACGAAACAAAGTTGGCATACCTAACACAGACAACCCTTTCCGTTGACGATGCGAACCGCATCATCGTCCGTCTGAAACAGCGTTTTCCGCACATTCAAGGGCCACCGAAGGAAGACATCTGTTATGCCACACAGAATCGGCAAGAGGCAGTCCGAACACTGGGAACCGAAGCCGACCTATTGTTGGTCTTAGGAAGTCAAAACAGTTCCAATAGCCAAAGACTGCGAGAAATCGCGTCGGAGTTAAAAATTCCCGGCTATCTGATTGATGGTCCCAGCGACATGAACAGACAATGGTTTGACCAAGTGCAAACGGTGTTGGTCACCGCCGGCGCCAGCGCTCCGGAATCCGTTGTCGAAGAATGTTTGGACTATCTAAAATCACAGTTCCAAGCAACAGTGGAAGTAAAGTCGATTCGAGAAGAACAAGTCTATTTTCCGCTTCCCAAGGAATTGCGTCCTGCAGCCACTTCGGCATCGTCCGCAGACTGATCCGTCCCTTCCACGTCCGTTGTGACGAGTGTCGGCAGGACAATTCGCATCATCGTGCCCTTTCCAGTAGGACTCGCCAGCATTTCAATGTGCCCGTCGTGCATCCGTGCAATTCGCCAAGCCTTGCTGAGCCCAAATCCGAGTCCTCGTCCTGCTTCACGGCCTGAATAGAACGGGTCGAAGGCATGTCGTCTCTCCTTCGCACAACAACCCTGACCATTGTCTTCGATCAACACTTCCACCCATTCTCCGTCGACTTGCTTGGACGAACCGACGTTATTCGCCGCCAACGACGGCCGCACATGCATGTGAATCGAAAGCGGCTGGCCCACATCACGCCACTCAACCGAATTGCGAAGGATAGAATCAAGCATGATGGCCAATTGATCAGGATCCGCATCAATGCCACGCAGATCAGTCGGCAAAGTAAGCTGCACGGTTTGTCGGTTCTTGGACTGCCAATCATCCAGGTACGTCGGCAACCAAGCTCGGAGGTCCAGAACCCGTTTGACCGGCAACGGCGGTTTGGCAAACATCATCAAGTCCGCCAACATGTCAAAACCGCGATAGGCTTGACTGACAATCGTCGCCAAATGCTGTCGTTTGATTGGGTCTGTCTCTTTCAGCAGCAGAGACTGAGCACGAGTGGAAATATTGGTGAGCGGATTATTGATTTCATGGCTGGCACCATACGCTAATTCTCGCACCGATTCCAGCTTTGCCTCTTCCAGATTTTGCCGAAAACGCTGCTCCGACGTCTGTCGATCTCGATATCGTTCTAAGGCTTGAAACAACAACGCACGAATGACCGGAAACTCCGTGTCCCAAGCCTCCAAATCGGCATCGAGTTCTGAAGCCAGAGTTTGCTGGATGTGTTGGCGAGCGGAACGGACACTGGCAATAAACGGAAAACTTGCTTCGCGTGATTCGGTTTCGTCAACATCGCTGCGAACCAGACGCAACCAAGGAGGCCATAACCGACTGCTATTGGGCCCGCTTAGAAAATGTTCCGCATGCAAGAGCATGCCGCATACATAAGCAGCTTCCGAAAGCGAACCATAACCGTCTTGTTCGGCTTGCGTTCGGGCCAACCGGGCCATCGCCAGCGACTGGCATTGAAACTTGAAGTCCACCGCACGAACTTCCACATCCACAACTCCGGCAATGGAGTTGTGGAGCCTTGCCAGATTGTTCGCCAGCCATTCAGCCAACGACGATATTGAAACGGCGTGCCATGATGCAATGTCTTCCCGAACACAGGTTACCCACAGCAGAATCGCCGGATCGAGCCTCAGAATGTGTTCGCAAATCTCCGTTGCGGCAACCAACGAAGCGGAATCAAATACCTGAATGAGCCATCCACACGCAGAATCGGTCAGAGGA
Source organism: Planctomycetales bacterium (assembly GCA_020426955.1). Classification (GTDB taxonomy): domain Bacteria; phylum Planctomycetota; class Planctomycetia; order Pirellulales; family Pirellulaceae; genus JAGQOZ01. The sequence continues at coordinate 30,258 of JAGQOZ010000002.1, read as the reverse complement.
ATCAGTCCATCGCCGATTCGCAATACAAGTGGATTAACATCGTTTGTCATACGCCAACACGCGTGAAAGTTAGACACTCTACACGCGTGGATACCTTCGGTTTTCGAATCCTAAATGATGCACCAAGCTAGATCGATTCGATCGCCAGTAAGTCACAAGATCGCTCGAGCAACTTATCTATCTCAAACGGTTTCTGCATAAAATCGTTGGCTCCAGACGCCTTCAAGTCGGCAACCTTGTCCGCTTCAATCATGCCTGAAATGCAAATGATTTTGACTTCGTCCAGCGTTTTGTCGCTGCGAACACGTACGCAGACTTCGCGACCATTGATGTCTGGCAGCATGACGTCCAGAATCACAAGATCGGGCCGAAATTCTTTGACCAACATGCCGGCGTCGAAGCCATTGTTCGCTGTTTTGATGTCGAACCGTCCATCTTGGTCAAACGCATCGCGAATCAATTCTACTAAGTCCGAATCGTCATCCACGATCAAGACTTTTCGCTTGCCACTTTCCAACGCTTCCGTGGGAATTCCGTTATCCTTCATGAAAGCAAACAGTTGATCCCGAGGAATACGGCGAAACCGACTCCCGGGTACGCGGAATCCCTTCAATTGCCCCGAATCAAAACATCGAATAATGGTCTGTTGGCTCACCTTGCAAATCTTGGCGGCTTCGCCGGTTGTAAAGACTGTTTTCATGGCTGCGAATATCCTTCCCTAGCCGTCATCGAGACCTCCGTTGCAGGAATCAATTTGCCAATGTCTGTTGAAATCCTTTCCAATTGACAACGATCCTGTACTTAGCCCCTAGCTCCCTCGTTGAACAAGGCTCCTAATCGCACACATCTAGTGCAAATCCCTGCTCTCATCCATCCAGCAAGTCTAACCATTCCTTCCGACTTTGCCGAACTTAACACGTTAGGCATTATAAACACCTTCCAGACGACGTCAAGATCATGGAACGTTCCGTAAGTCAAACCTATGATTGGACTTACGAAAATGACGTGAAAAGCTCCGTTTCATTCCTGGATAAAATAATCGGAAATTTCGGTTCGAAAGTGTCGCTAATTTTCAGAAGATGGGAATTCTTTGCAATCTATTCCCACTGTAGGACTCGGGGAATTCAAGAGACTTGCATTCGAAATGGTGGGCAATTTCCACCGAATTCGCGCGTTCAGATTGGTTAACTTCGCTTACCTTCCAAGTAGGACATTAGCAGCGCGACATCGCTGGGAGTAATGCCGCTGATACGACTGGCCATCGCCAGGCTCGTGGGCCGAATACGACTCAATTTCTCCTTGGCTTCCATGCGAAGATGCGGCATTGACTGGTAGTCGATGCTGTCCGGAATGCGTTTTTCGGACAAGCGACGACGGCGTTCGATTTCCAGATCTTGCCGAGCGATATAGCCGGCGTATTTGATGTCGGACACGACTTGTTCTACCACGTCGTTGGAGAAATCGGGAAGCGACGCCGCATGAGCTTCTTGGATGTCGTTCCAGGTGACGTCAGGTCGCTTCAAATACTTGTCTGCCGGTACGCCGGACATCCGCAGAGCGCAAACAACGTCATGCAACGCTTTCATCTGCTCCAACTTGATGGCCAATGCCTCATGACGGTCATTCGTCACAATGCCATATCGATGTCCCAATTCCGTTAATCGCCGGTCCGCATTGTCATGACGAAGTCGCAGACGATATTCCGCTCGACTGGTAAACATTCGGTACGGTTCGTCCACGCCGCACGTGACTAGGTCATCAATTAAGACTCCGATATATGCTTGATCTCGTTCCAACACCAAGGGGTCGTGATGTTGAAGCAACATGGCGGCGTTCGTGCCGGCGATCAAACCTTGCGCTCCGGCTTCTTCGTATCCGGTCGTACCGTTGATCTGTCCTGCGAAGAACAGACCAGCAACTTGCTTCGTTTCCAAACTCGGCTTCAGCTGGTCAGGCGGACAGAAATCGTACTCAACGGCATAGCCATATCGCATGATTTGCGCATTTTCCAAACCAGGAATCCGAGCCAACATACGGTCCTGAACGTCTCGAGGCAGACTGGTTGAAACTCCATTTACGTAGTATTCCTGCGTCGAATATCCTTCGGGCTCCAGAAATAGTTGATGCTGTGATTTTTCAGCGAACCGCACAATCTTGTCTTCAATCGAAGGGCAATACCGCGGACCACTGGACGAAATCTGGCCGCTATACATCGGAGCTCGATGCAGATTGTCGCGAATCAGACCGTGCACGCTTTCGTTCGTATACGTAATCCAGCATGGCAACTGTTCGCGGCGCACAGTCTTGGTAAGGAACGAAAATGGTACGGGATCCTCATCGCCCGGTTGTTCTTCACACCGATCAAAATCGATTGTGCGTCCGTTGATTCGAGGTGGAGTGCCAGTTTTAAAACGCTCGACGCGAAATCCCAAACGATGAAGCGCTCCGCTGATTCCTTGCGTGGTCCCTTCGCCCGCTCGTCCGCCCGGCGTCTTCGCCTCGCCGGTATGCATCAGGGCTTTCAGAAAGGTGCCGGTCGTCAGAATGACACACCTAGCAGCATAGACTGCGTCACCTTGAACAAGAACGCCAGTAACGCGAACGCGGTTGTCCACTTGTTCGGTCAACAGGTCCAGGACGATCTCTTGCTTGAGATGCAGGTTCGGTTGCTCTTCGACAATTCGCTTTATTTCGTTTTGATACGCCTTCTTGTCCGCTTGAGCTCGTGGACCATGCATGGCGGGTCCTTTACGGCGATTGAGCAAGCGAAATTGCAGGCCGGTTCGATCAATCGCCTGCCCCATGGCACCGCCCAACGCATCAATTTCGCGAACAATCTGGCCCTTGCCAACTCCGCCAATCGCTGGGTTGCAGCTCATCTGGCCCACGGTATCCAAATTGGTTGTGAGCAATGCCGTTTTAGCACCCGCTCGCGCTGCCGCCAGCGCCGCTTCTGTTCCTGCGTGCCCGGCACCCACAACAACGACATCGTAGTCATAGGAATTTGCGGTCATATCTTGCCCATCAAGAAGGTCAAATCGTCCAGGATTACGACATTGAACGTCAATCGTCCATCCAGCCTTCGATTGTAGAAACCCGATTGCGAATCAGCTATGGGCTGTTTCACAGTTAAGTTCGTCGGCCAAGAAAACAAAAAAGGCCGCCCCGCTCGAAAGCAAGGCAGCCTCGTGAGGTTACACCAGAATTAATTATCGCTTCCAAACGTTCTTCAAATCGTCGGCCAGTTGATCCAACAGGTCCGCGTCGATTGCCGAATCTGCCGCGTGAATGTCGTTTTTGACAAACGGGTCCGCTAAGACACTGCCGATCAATTCAAGCTCGACACCCGAATTCACGGGGCGGTCATCGTTTTGATTCGAACCTGCGAACGCCTGTTCAACAGCCTGCGAAGCGATCGACGTCGTTCGAGGCGTAATGTGCAGGGCCGCACCCACCAACTGCGAATCATTCCATTCGCCTTCCGCTGTTTCGCCTTCGGCCGCATCTGCGTTTAGATGGTTGATAACCAACAACGCATCAATCGGAGAAAGATAATCATCGCCAGAAACATCCACAAACGGCGGCGGGCTGAACGGAGCCGATGAGATTGGCGGCGGATCTAAAGCTCGAGAACCATTTGCGTTCAATTCGTTGATGACTAACAAAGCGTCAATAGGCGAAATAAAGCCGTCGTTATTGACGTCCAACGCGTCGTTCGGATTTTGCCACGGTGGTCGCGAAACGGTCACCGTCACAATGGCAACATTGGATGTCAGCCCTTCTTCGTCCTGAACGGTATAGCGGAACGTATCCGCTCCGCTAAACGCAGTGTTCGGCGTGTAACGAATCGTACCGTCCGCATTGACCGTAACCAAACCGTTGGCCGGTTGTTGCACCACGGCAACCGAACCTTCCACAATTTCTCCGTCGACGTCTTCGTCGTTGCTCAGCACGGAAATAACAATCGGCCGCTCTATTCTGGTTGTCACCGCATCGTCATTGGCAATCGGCGACAAATTACCGCCACTGACCGTAATGGTTACTGTTGCTTCGTTGGACGTGGCGTCTTGGTCATCTTGGACCGTATACGCGAACGTATCAGTGCCCTCAAAGTTGGCCAACGGAGTAAACGTGATGGTACCGTCGCCGTTAAGCGTAATGCTTCCGCTTTTGGGATTACGAGTCACGATGATGCTGGTAGGATCAACCGAACCGTCAATGTCCGTATCGTTCGTCAACAAAGAAATGGTTCGCGACTGACCTCGTCGTGTCGCTACCAGATCGTTGGTCGCTACCGGCGCGTCGTTGACAGCGGTCACATTAATGGTCACTTGTGCCGGTGCGGACACGGCATCTTCTTGGTCGCGAACCGTGTACGAGAACGTGTCGGTACCAAAGAAATTGGTATCTGGCGTGTATTCTACCGATCCGTTGGCATTCACCACTACCGAACCATTTGCAGGCGGCGTCGTAATCTGCACAGTAGTAACATCCAATGCACCGTCTGGGTCGACATCATTGGCAGTAACCGGAATCGTGACCGAACTATCTTCCAGGACCGTGGCCTGATCGTTACCCGCTGTCGGCGCGTCGGCCACCGACGTAACAGTAATGTCCACTGTTACCGTTTCCGAATTCTGCACGTCATCCGTCACGTAGTAGCTAAACTGGTCCGAACCAAAGAAATCTGCTTCCGGCTGATAGGTAAATCCTCCGTCGGCCTGTAACGTCAACGTGCCGTTACTGGGCGAATTGACAACCACCGGCACCAACGCGTCACCTTGCGGATCAACATCGTTGGCCAGCAATCCATTGGCCGCAGAAATCTGTAACGTTGCATCTTCCTCCACCGAGTACACATCGCTGGCGGCAATGGGTGCTGCCACCGCCACCAACGACACTTGGTAATCTTCCACTTCTCCATTGTCTGCGCGACCCGTCGGCAACAACTGACCGCCAGTGCTGAAGCGGAACCGAGCAAACGAATTACCTGCTGTGGCGTCTGACGGAATTGCCAACCGAACCTGATTGGCTCCCGCACTGACTCGATAACTAGCCAGAACTCGTTCAGACGAATCATCAAACGTACCGTCGGCATTGAAGTCAATCCAAGCATCGACATATCCGACCGTTGAAGCCACGATGCTGGCTGGCACGTTTCCGCCGATCACCACCGGAGATGCAAACGTCACGCCGTCGTCGCCTGCATCTCCTGAAGCAGACGCATTCGGCTGTCCGTCAATTTCGGAATTCACGCCGGCACCTAAGAAGACGTTTTCAGCTACGACGTGACGAGCACCATTGCTGGAAAGCAGCGTCGCGTAGCTAGGATCTGGAGCGTCACCAAAGTCCATTTCGACCGGCAAGTCGATTTCAAACCGAACATCAAACGGGCTAGAATCCTGATTCGTTTGCAACGCGTTACCGGCAATATCGCGAAGTCCCGGAACGAACAACGCATTTCCGCCAACCACGTCGGTGGCTCCTTGAATGACCAATTCGCCAGATTCGTTCACAAACGTCACCAGTCCATCCAGCGAACTCTGCTGAATCGCTTGCAGAATCAGTTGCGACATAGCCGCTTGATCCACCGTTGCCGAAGGCTGGTACGGAATGGTGATGACTTCCGGTTGCAGGTCCGGATCAACTTGCGGATCTAAAGACACAATGCCCGGAGCACCCGTCAGCGTCAACGAGCTCTGGTTCACTCGAACCACGGTGCCCGCCGCACCGGCTGTTGGCGCGTTGCCGCCAATATGAACTCGACCACCACCGATGTTGATTGGTGCCAGTCCCAGCGTTGTATTCGAAATTGCCGTAACCATGGCGTCGGCAATTTCGTCTTGCGTATTGGCGTAACTGATCGGCACTTGAACGTTGCCGGTGGTGATGCGATTATTGGTGTCAAATTCAAACGTGCGAACAACGTTGTTCTGCGTGATAGTAAACAAACCGCCATCGCGAACAGCACCCGCCACTCCTTGCTGAACCATGGCCGTCAATGACGTGTCAATCGCAAAGTTGTTGCCGCCCGTATTCGGTCCCACTCCTATTTGAATGACGCCACCGCCCAGATTTCGCGGAGCGAGTCCCAGTCCGGCATTTGTCAACGCTTGTGTCACAGCCGCAGCAACTTCGTCCGGAGTACTGGAGGGCGTGAATGGAATGCGAATGCGCCCAGGCGTGATCAATCCGGTGGAATCGAATTCGAAAGTCAAACGAGTCGTCCCGTTGGTGACGTCAAAGGTTTCTCGATCCGCAATCGCAGAAAGCCCCGACGTGCCGGACGGAATGACCAGTGACAGCGGTTGCGGAATGCTGACGGTGTAACCACTTTCGAATTCCAGAATGACCGTCTTGTCGACACCTGTTTCCGAAGTGGGATCGGGCGCCGTGATAGTAATGGTCTGGGCATCCAAGACATCCGCACCTGGGCCGGTTGCGACTTCGAATTGATCCACATTGGTCAGGATAATCTCGTAACGATACCCCGGCAGCCAAAGTCCCGCCAACGGCGTCAGCAAGATTTGATTGGTCGTAGCCTGATAATCGAATCGATAGTCTTCCCCTTCGATCAACGGGATACCATCGCGCAGTAACGTCAACGTGTCACTGGTCACCAAGCCATCATCCATTCCCGTGCCCGTGGTCGTTTCCGCTTCGCCCAAGTCATTCAAATCGATGACAAACCGAGTCAGCGACGAACTTTGAACTCGGATTTTGTCCACATTGGGATTTTCGTCCAGGCCGTCTTGATCGTTGTCGGCCGGTACGGAAATCTGCGCAATCGGCCCCAAGAAGTCGACTCGATCAATGGCTCCTCGATCTTTGAACACGTTATCGCCAGCACCGCCGGACAGTTCTACTCGAGGATCGTCGATACGAAGTTGGCCCAACGCATCATATTCCGGAGCCAAGACAGGCGAACGACTGATACCCAGCGGGTCTTTCACCGTTACCAAATTGGGGCGATCCTCTAACGAATCGACCGAACTATCAATGATACGAGACAGATCGGCGGGATAGAAGTTGCCGCGTTGCCAATCTACAAACAGCGGTTCGTCGATGGCCAACCGCATGGCAAAGTCACCCACGCCGATATTCAGAGCATTGCGCAAGTTGGCTTGGAATACCGAACCACCTTGAACAATTCCATTCGCCGAAAGGTCCACCACAACGCCTTGATCTAGGTTGACCATGATGTTGTTCACCAGCGTTGGGCTGGCGTTGTCTTCGACCAAAATACCGATATCGGTAAAGTCGCCCGGTTCATACAACGCGGGAGACGTATACGCCCCACCCTGACCGACGATTGTATTGTTCACAATTCGTCCGAAGGGGACTGCTCCTGGCGAAACCGGCGTGGCAATCACCCCGGTGATGCTGGCAGCGCCTTCGATGTAAACCCTACCCGCTTCGCCTTGCAAAACATCGACATTTAGATTTGAGTTTTCAATGTCGGCAATGCTGGGATTCACCGTTTCGGTATGGCCATACAAATCGGTGATGGTTAGTGGATCAGTCAATTCTACAAGGAATCCATTCGGATCGCCGCCAAAACGAATTCCACCGCTGCCGCCAAACGCAATCACGTTGTTGGTGATGGACACGCCCGGCGCCAATTGATCTTCATTGATTTCTCGCAAGTTGCGCACGGGTCCCGGATGAGCCAGATAGTCACCCGTGGCAAATTGAGCGTCATGAACCTGATCCAACGGGTCAAAGAGATTGTACTGCGGCAAGTCTCGCAGACCATCGTCAACAAATACACCAAAATCGCGTGCTCGAGTAATCGTGTTGGCATCCACGATGATCTGTCCTTGATCTCGCTTCAGATTGGAATCACCAAAGAAGTCGTACACGGTGAATTCGATGCCATTGGGAGCTTGATCGAAACCGAGTACCGCGTTTTGAGTCAAGTCAATTCGGGTCGATTCCGAAACACCTTCGTCATTACCTTCGCCCGTGGTAGCGCGAACCTCAAATGCCGCGGCATTGATGGCATCGCGAATTTTTTCGGCCATCACCAAACTGGAATCCGCGATGGAGTAAGAGATAGCGACATGGCCAGCGGCAGTTCCATTGCCCAACTCGGTGTTTTCATATTCGAAAACAACTCGGTTCACGCCATCACTGACCGTAAACGTCTGGCCATCAAATACATCGACACCGCGGACCGCCGTTAAGGTAACGCCGCGAACCAATCGGTCGCTGGCCACAATCGAAGTGACATTTCCCGCGGGAGAAAACGCTCCGGCACGACGGATTTCAACCTGGTATTCACCTTCCAGAATTCCGCCCTGGTCATCTGGCAAGAACAAGCGACCAGCACCCAACGAATTTTCGCTTTCCGCAATGTAGCCTCGTTTGGCAAAGCCAATGATGATGTCATCAATGTAGATGCCTTCTTGCACAATGTCGAAGTCAGGATCGTCTTGGCCAGCTCCAGGATCAACGCCAAAATCTCCATTGCCATCCCCGTCATAACGGACTTGCGTATTATTGCGGAAACGTAGTGGATTGGCGAAGGAACCGAGTCCGTCGCCGGGTAGGACACGAGTCATTCCCAAAGGCCCAACGTCATCAATACCATGGCCGATAATGCGAACCGCGTTGGTATATGACTTAATGGTATCGACAAGGCCGTTGGCAAAGACGTCCGCAATGGGTTGCCGCATCGCCTCGGCGACTTCCACATCGGACCAATTTGCATCGATGATCACCGGCGTTGAACCCGCAGAAACTCCCTGGTCACCAACAACCAAAATATTTGAACCCGGGGCAATGGTTACTTCGGTGGCGCCAGTCAGTGCTACCCGAGTATTGTCGGCCACGGGTGCCACAGCTAGATTCGATTGCTCAATCAACGTGGCAAGCAACTCAGACAAGTCGAAAGGGGAATCGCCTTCGGCAATCGGAACAGCTACATTGGTTCCGCTGACGCTACCATCTTGATCCATTTCGAAAACAGTCGTCACCGTGCCGTCGCCAATGGTGATGGTTTCGCCATCTTGAAGCGATTTAACGTCTGGCAAGATGATGGAATAGCCCGAATCAAATTCAAACGTCGTCCCGTCGATGACAAACTGATCGCCATCCTGGATTCGAATGGCATCGACCGCTCGCAATTCCGAACCACCCGTCCGCCGTGGACCGTAATCCATCGATCCTGCCGTGGCCACGTCAAATCGAATTCGCAGACTGTCACTTCCTGCGAAATCAGACAGATCAATCAATGCTTGTCGCCAGACGCCATCCTGTTCGCCGGTTCCGGCATCTCGACCACCCGAAGCGGACGCGGGATCTTCCTGCCAAGAATTGTCAAACAGCGGAACCACAAAGGTATCCACGTCGTCACTGGGATTGAGATCCCAAACATCTCCCAAATCATCGGTATAGTTGGAGGCCAACAGTTGCCACTGACCTTGCGTGTCAACATCACTGTCATCTGCAATGAACACACGCACGGTATCTCGAGCGCTACCCGTAAACGAATCCGCCCCCAACTCCGTCACTAGGAAGTAGTTAAACATCAGCACCGGAGATTCAGCAATTGTCTCGGTGGCCAAGCTGAACTCGTTGCTGACAATCGAACCATGAGCACCGCCCGCAAAATCGTAGGCTCGGCCGACGCCCGAAACGGTATCTTCGCCAAAGTACAAACTGTTGGTGCCCGTATGTCCCGAATCACCACCTCGATCCGTGGTCACTTTCCAAAGGTTTTCGTCCAGTCCGCCAAATTCCAACCCCACGGCTCCTCGCACACCGGTACTGACATGCGTTTGACCATCCACGAATACGGGCTGCGGTATGCCGTCTTGATCTAAAGCGTACATCTCGCCGTCTCGCGTTACGGCAAACATGAGTCGTCGATAGGCGCCGCCTTCCACGTCCGCTGGACCGGCAGTCAGACCTTGGAAGTTAACTGGTTCGCCATCATCATCAAAAACTGTCGCAACGTAACGAGCATTCGTTCCGGCAATGCGGAACACGTGGCCTTGATCCGAAACGCCGAAAAGCGGTCCGCCAACAAACGCAATACCAGTGATTAGACCTCCCGGTCCAATGTCTCCGGTAACAGGGTCGGGCGCTTCAACACGCAAGACTCCTACTTCAGCAATCTGTGTACCCGCACCTGGTCCCGGAGCATCGGGAAATGACGCTGCGTTTGCACCGATTGGGTTTTCAACAGGAGTCAATTCCGCGTCCGCTTTTTCCGCACCGGTTGAACTGATTGCTAGTCCACTTGCCGCGTCGAACCGATAAAGGATGTTCTGCAAAGGCGGTTCGTCAACCGATTCGCAGGCGGCACAGTTACGCCAGCCAATGGCCAACCCGGAAACAACATCGGGCGCTGGAGCTTCAAACGTGATCGCACTGTAATAGATCCCCTCCCCTTCACCATTGTTCGCCCTCACGATCTCGGGTTCGCCTTCATCATTCAGGATCGCGTCATACGTCTGGAGCCCATCGTCGTTCACGGCGCCATTTTCGCCCGTTCCTCGAACCAGCAATTGACCGGGCTGAGGTGCAACATATGTACCTGGCGCCTGTCCGTGATCGACATCGGCACTGGTTCCTGCAGAAATATCCATCCAAACGTAACCGCCCGTGTTCGCATCCGTAGTGGGCGGACGATTTGGGTCACCGTAGGCGTTCACATAAGCATAGAAACGCTGGCTTCGACCTGCCTCGGGATCCACGCTGCCGCGTTGATAAACAGGATTGTCTCGCAATGCAAAGTCATCCACCATTGGAGCCGGAAGACCAATGGCCGCGTTGGAATAGGAACCCAACGACGTTTCACGTGCTCCGGTAAACGGGTCAACGCTAAACAAGCCGGTGGATGTGGAAACAAACAACTCAACGTCGCCCAGGTGGAACGGCACTGCATTGCGAGGAGTAAACAACACGGGCAACACCGGATCTTGAATTGGTGAAGCAATGAACGGTCCCAGATCACCAACATGGTCTTGCGCAATTCTTTGCAATTCGGGAATCGGTTCCAAGCGTGCGGATACGTCTTCCGCCAGCTTGGCGGTGTATTGATTCAATTCAACCGGAAGGCTGGTAGAAACGGCCAGAATGTAGTCGCCGGCTGGCAACGCCACTCCACCCAAGAACGGATCCAACGCACCCACAGTGCCTCGACTCAAATCATCCAAACCGTCACCACTAAAGGGTGCTGGTCGATCGTCAGAAACTTGCGAACCTAAGTTGCCAACGTACAATAGATCAGTACCGGTGGAGTCGTACAGGAATACCGACAAGTCAGCTCGAGAAAGACCGTCTGAATAATCCAAATCGAACACAACCGGTATAATGCCGCCCGGAGCTTGCAGAGATTCTTGAGCAATCTGAAACGAATAGTAATCTACTTCGTCACCAGCCGGTTGATTGATGACGCCAGAAATACTAACGGCTGCGCGGTCTGATCCCGTGAGATTGCCCACGGCCATGGGAGTATTGTCGTCGACTGGCATTTCAACAACTTCACCCGTCAACGGCGAATGCGCCGGCAAACCTTTGATTCGCACTCCCGTTTTTGCAAAGCGAATATCGGCATACTGAATGCTGGAGCCCGCTATTTCGTCTTGTTCGGCTAAGCGAATTTGCAGTTCGTAGGCGCCTTTGGTCAAACCACCCGAGACATTCGCCAGATTCGTACCGGCACTTCGAACTCGCACAAAATAAGTTCCGTCTTGCCCCAACTGCCCCGGCAACACCACGCGAAAACCAGCGTCTTTGGGGTTCGTTGAAAAGTGGTCTTTGGTCTGAAACAGCGATTTCTGCAAACCATTGGCTTTCACAGTGGACGAAGCTTCAATGGTGCTATCAATTAGCGTGTCGTCAATGGAATTGTCACTACGAGCGACCAGCACACCGTTGGAATCGATCAGTTCCACGACCGAATCGAGTGACGACGATGTTCTATCAATGTCCAACCAAACCTCAGTCCCAGCCTTGGCATCGAAACTGAAGACGTCCACGTCGTTACGTTCGTGAATGACACCGTTAACCGCAAATCCCAGTCGAAGATTTTCGTCGCTGTCTTTTTCTCCCTGACCTAACTTGCCAAGGAATTGAGCAGATGACGACGTCGCATTCGTTCCCGGTGCAACCGCCGAGATTGGTTCATATTCAGAAACCGTCGCCACATTGCGATCATGAGAATACTGTTCCAGCGTGATACCGGTCCAATCTCCCGCATGACCTCCGCCCGTCACATCCCAACCAATAAGATCGAATGCTGTGCGGTCTGCTTCAGTCAAATTGACTTCTTGTCCTCGATAGTCGATTCGAGTCGCTCCCATGGTGCCGATGTAATTCGGGAACGAGGCCCAAGTCGCTGGGTTAGTACCAGTCGATTCCAACGGAATATCACCGGCTTCGATGCCAGGAATCGGGTAATCAACGGAATCAAAACGCCCACCGTCATAGAACACATGAGTGAGCGTCGGATCGAGTGCACGTGGAGCATCAGCAAAGTTAGCATTGCCAGCGCCGGGCTCCAAGCGGTACATATCCATAGGCGTCATTTCGATCGTGCGCTGACCAGCGGCGACGTTAATCACGCTGGTGTCAAAACCCAATCCAAGACCAATCGCAGAAATTGCGGCGCCGACAAAATCGACATAGTTTGGCTGAATTCCATCCGAGCGGTCGTAATCAAAGAATTCGCCCACATCCGTAGGATTGATATTCATCTGGATCGTGCCATCACGTGATTCGCTGGGGTCATATGCCGAAACCGCACCCGAACCAGGTAGACCTAACGCTTTTGCGTTGGCCGAAGTTAACGTCATCGTCGGCTGAATTACATACGGATTAACGGCATCAAAAGGCAAACTCACGTTCAAATCCGCAAACGCAGGAATCTGCGACACGATTTGCTCGTGAGCACCCGCATCAGCAATCATCGCGGCACGCACTTGGTCATACACCGCGCCTACGTTGTCACTGACGACATTTGTATACAGCGATCCTAGGGCGGCCAATTCGACATCAAATCGAACCGTAATGGGATCTTCCAGCAAATCTTCCCACACGGCGGCGGCAGCTTCCATCGCTTCCACAACTTCGGGACGAGCGATCGCGGTTGGCCCGAAGTTCAGATCAATTTGGAACGAACCTTCAGCATTGGTTCTGGCTGCACGACTATTTCCCACCGTCTGATTTTGGGGACGTCCTTGAGGGTCCAGACCAGCTCCCACGGTGCCATCGTCCAACGAAGTCAACACAACCGGACGGCCTGGTTGCCCCACCACTTCCACGCGACCGCCGATTCGATCTTCAATTTCTCGTGGTCGCCCCGTTGCCTTGAACCCGGCATCGTTACCTCGCATTTTGACCACAAGGCTCTCCGACGGGCTACTTTGCAACTTCAAGCCGCCGTAGGTGTGAAAGTTGGAAACGGTGACTTCGTCAAACAAGACATGGACGATATCGGTATCGTCCCAAACACTTTCCGTCGTCAGATAGCCGCCGCGAATTACCATGCCGTTGATGCTGTTGTTTTCCAGGCGGTTTTCGCGAATCAGCGGTCCTTTATTGGCCAAGTATTGTGAATGCGCATTGGCCAACCCCGACGAACGCCCATTGTCATGAACTTCCATGTAGTTCAACGAATTCACGTCAATGTTAATGGCGCCAGCCTCAAATCCAGCGGTGCCTCGGAAAATATTCCCCACAATCACGGGCTGAGCACCACGTACAAAGATGGCCGCTTCATCATTTGGACCACGGCCTTCACGCGTGATTTCGCTTTGCCCACCACGACCATTGGCGTTGTTTTCGAACGTACTGTTGGCAATCCGCAAGTGACCTTGGCGCGTTTCAACGACATTAAATCCGGCGAACGATCCTTCCACTCGTGTTAACCCGCCACCGTACGCCAGTACAGCGTTATCAAGGCTTCCGCGAGCCACCGGGCCGATGTAGATTCCACCCCAATCGCCGGGCGCCGCAACGTCGATGCTTTCTGAATCGGGAGCACTAGTCTGGAACATTCCGCCCGCACCGTAACGGTCATCCAGCAGCGACGTGAAGATAATGGCCTGCCCGGAATTTCCTTCTGCCAATAATTGGGCGCCGACGGTGGCTTCGATTCGACTTCCATCCAGCTTGACGACCAACTTGGGATCGATCTTCAGACTGGCGTCCAAACGGGCGATTCGCAGATCTGTCTCCGCATCCACCAGCGGGCCGCCTGGAGTACCCTGGATCGTCAGGTTTTCCGAAACCACGTGGACAATGTCAGTGTCATCCCATCGTCCGGTGACCGTCAGTTTTTCTAGCGAGTCACCGACAGGCGTCTCGATGCGAACAAAAATGCCGTTGATCGAATTGTCGAACAACCGATTGCCGCGAATATCCGGTCCAACTCGATCATATCCAGGCGTGAATAGAGAATCTTGATAATGAACGCCAAACGAATCGATAGCCGCGTAACGAGATTCTTCAAAACTGTCGGGGTTGGCGGACATTGCTGCATCAGCACTGTGTTGAATGGTGTTATAAGCAATGGTCGGTCGCGCGCTAATCATGTGGATTGGAGCGACCACGGATTGCACGGAATCAACGACGACGTTGCCACCACCGTACCGAATGTCGGCATGATTCACGAAGTTTAAGAAAATGCCTTCTTGTTCGTAGTCAAATCGTCCTTCTTTCCGATCCACGTCATTTTGGAAAATCAATCCGCCCCAATCGCCGGCGTCCGGCGATGTCACGCGAGGGTTCGTGTCGACACCAATCGATTGGTCGTCGTAAGAGGTAAACACCACAGATGCTTCTGGCGTGCCCAGGATCTGCAAAGCAGATTCACTACGATCAATTCCGACGGCCGAACTACCCACATGAACATTGGAATTCAACATTTTGAAGACAGTGCCAGCGTCCACCATCATGGAAACACCTGCTGGCACGGTTAACGAAGAACCATCTGCCAAACGCCCGCCCGAATTGCCAATTTCATAAGCCAGATTGTCACCCAACGTGGAAACGTCACCATCGGTGCCGCCATTGCCAACCACTCGCAAAATGCCACCCGCTGCCGGCGCGTTGGCGGAAGACAGGGCAACTCGTAGATTGTTGTACGGGCTGGCCAACGTACCATCGCCTCCGGCGGGCGCCGCCTTGTCGACGAAAGTTGTGTTGTTAGCATCTACCGCGCGGAACCAGAAGTTATAAATTCCACCCTGGATGCCATCCGCATCGCCATCAAACATGGTTCCCGTGGCATCGGTCAGCACGTTGTCTGCTTGCGGTCGAAAATCAAGCCTCAACTGATAAGGTCCGTCCGACGTTCCGCCGAATCCCGAATCTTCGACGGTTGGGTCGAAGTCCGAATTCCCTGTCGAAGTCACCGCCACGTAGTAGGTGCCTGCACCAAGTTCCAGCTCTAAGAAACTGTCTTCGCTAAAGTAATCGTCGTTACCTGCAATTCGAACTCGCCGCCCGTTTTGTTCGCGATACAGCGTAAGATAACTATCTAAAAGACTTGAATCCGCTTGGCGTTCGGCAATCACTTCCAGCGATAATTTCCCCTTTTCTGGAAGGTCCAAGCGATAGACATCGATGTCATTGCTTTCCGGACGGTGCAAATATTGACCGTGAAGCACATCCACATCGCCAGGAAAGATGTATTCAAAGTTGCGGATGAAATCATCATACAACGTTTGCGTATCTTCGATTTGCCCGGCCATCACAGAATACGGCGCGACGTCGGTTGCATGACCAAGACCCAACAAGTGACCTATTTCGTGCATGGCCACTTCCATCCAACTAAACCGATTCGGCTCGATCGTTTCGCCAAACGAATCGTCCCAGCGCTCTAGGCTATCCAAGATAATCATCGGTTGGTTGGTTAATTGCTGAAATCCAGCGATGCCCAACACACCACCGGTGGCAACGGTTGCCATGTCATCCAGTTCGCGCAAGTCTCCCGTGACAACAATAATTCCATCGCCGTCCGTCTCTTCAAATTGGACGCCTAGGTACGAACCGTAGAGTTCGAAAATCTCACGAGCCCGATTCTTTTGGTTCTCGGTAATCAGATTGAACAGGTCATTTTCGAATTGGTCCTGTCCATAGATTTCCTTGAAGTTGTACTGCAACGTAGTAATACCGGCCGAGGCATCGGAAATGCCAATCAGGTGTGTCTCTTGGGCGATTTCCCGATGGCCCGGTTCGTCGTTCGACCCAGGAAAATCCAGCGGATGTAGATTGGGATCGATGGCTGCGGTCACCAGTTTTGCCCCAGGAACAAGTGTTCCCAAGTCATTGGCCGTGGCAAAACTGGAACCGGGGTCTTCGGCGGGAGTGATTTCGACGGGCGTGTCCGTGATGATTTCGTCCGTGCCGATGCGCAAGCGGTAAGTACCTTCACCGCTGGAGAGTTTTTCGATGTCATCGGCAAATGTCAGTACCACCAGGTCTCGCTGCGCATCGTATTCGACCTGCGTCGGCGTGTAGACAACGTCATCCGTATTGTTGACCGTATCGTTGGTGAACACCAACCGGTAAAAAGCCGAATTGACCGCCTTGACGGGGTCCAAGTCGTCATTGTTGAAATAGACTTGGATCTGGTTGCGAGCCTGTGAGAGTGAACCGTCTGCATTACGCGAAATCGGCTGCGGAACAACACCGACCACCTGCGCACCTAGATCCAGATCGAATGTGATGATCGTTCGGTCCGCGCCTGCCAGACGAGGCAAAAACGGATCACCTTCGACGTTGCGGAGTGCCACTAGATTGCGAGCCGCATCGTCGATGGCAGAAATCTGAATTCGGTACGTATCGTCGGGCAGGGATTCAGCGAAACGCACAATGACTTCGTTGGTTCGATCCGGATTGACACCGATATAGCCAGGCTGGACCATCACATCCGTAACGCCATCAAAGGCCCCATCAAAGCCCGAACGAATCACTTGAATTCCGTCCAGCGTTGCCGGGTCAATCTGCTGGAGTTCGCTAAACACCAACGTCAGTTCCTCGGGCGCAACGTGCCGCTGTGCACCGTCCGCCAATACATCACCGGAATTCGGTTGAATGGCAACTAGCTGAGGACTGACGGCCAAAAGATGCCGTTCTTCCAATGACTCGACCAGTCGGTTTTTTGACGCGGGGCGTTTCGATTTGGAGGCAGGGGCGGGTTTCTTGTCTTTACGATTCGGAGCGTGATCGCTCATAGGGTAACACCCTCAGTTACTGGACCAGGTGATTTAAGTTGAAGAAGCGGTTGGCGATACGCCACTACTTTGTCGCTGTTAACAAAACGCGTTTCGCAGAACTGGAAATTTTCGCCGGTGAGCAATAACCGTACCGATGTCGCCAAACACCGTAAAACACGGCGAAACCTCTTCATGAATCGCTTTTCCAGATGGCCGTCGTTCGACACCAAGTTGATGCGTTTCGATGCAGCCGCAGTGGAATTCAATTCAGAATTCAACACTGCGTCGAATCGTCCGGTCGTATCGACGAAGCCAATTCTGCGGGATTCGATTATAATCCGGCCGCACCACCTCTCAAGGATTCATTCTGGTGCAAACAACCTATTTTAACAGCGTTACGAAAGACTAGCGCCGAGAAATTAGCGCGCAATTCATAAGAGTGTCTGGGACGAAAAGCAATATAACGTCGACGACTAAGACGCACGGCGAAGAAATGTTGATTGCGGCCGAATCGTACCGCAAGTCACGCACTGACACGGCCAAAGCGGTGCAGCCAGACCCAACGTGCAAACCAGAATGATCAACTTTGCGGCTCGGCCAACGGTGATCGGGCGATGAAATTCCTCTCGCCAGCAACTAGCACAATACCTTGTAACCTTTTCAGGCTTCATGACAACCTCACATAGACGAATCGATGTGTCAGAAGCCCCAGTATTGCCTAATCACCCCAAATTTCAAGATGTTAAATAGGGAAAACTAGGGTGCAGGGACTCGAACCCCAACTAACGGAACCAGAATCCGTTGTGCTACCGATTACACCACACCCCAAACTTCTAGATTTATACAGCGAGTACCGTGGATTTGGCAACGCCGCTTAGAGCGGATTTCAACAGTGAAGATTCACTTTCTTGGCGTATAAGGCCTTTAAGGGCGTGGAAACAACGAGATAATGAGTCAAACCATTTGGGCTTGGGAGAAAGACTTTCAATGGCGACATTGATCGAAAACAACGGGCAGCACGCGGGACGAAAGCACCGTATTCTTCGTCGAGAATACGTGCTAGGACGCCATCCCGAATGTGACATTGTGGTGGAAGCAGGAGCGGTGAGTCGCCACCACGCTCGGGTACTGCGAGACGGCACGACGTTCTTCATCGAAGATTTACAAAGCCGAAATGGGACTTATGTGAACGAAGAACTGGTCTATGGCAAACGAGCCTTATCCGAGGGGGATCAGATCCGAGTCTGTGACATTTCGTTTACGTTCAATTCAAATGACGTTACTCCGGTAACTCGCACCGGCGGCGTCACTGTCCTTATGGAGGATGGCGAATACGCGCAGAGTTCCACCATCATGTCCAAGCTGGATATTTCCAGTGATGAAGGCGTTCGTTTTTCGGCCAGTTCCGACGTCAAACTACAAGCGCTGCTGGAAATCACCAAAAGTCTTGGCAGATCGTTGTCATTGGACCAAGTTCTGCCGCAAGTGTTAAATTCGTTGTTCAAGATCTTTCTGCAAGCCGACCGCGGTTTCATTGTGCTTCGTGAACAAAACAAGCTGATTGCCAAGTGGACTAAACTGCGTCGCGAAACGACCGACACCATTCGGATCAGTAAGACGATTGTGAATCATGTCATTGATTCGAAGCAAGCAATTGTCTCAGAAGACGCGGCCACCGATAAACGGTTCGATATGAGCGAAAGCATTGCCGAATTTCGGATTCGGTCCATGATCTGCGCTCCGCTGGTTAACGTGGACGGCGTTGCCATTGGCGCGATTCAAATCGACACAATTGACCAACGCAAGCGATTTAAAGCGGAAGACTTGGAAGTTCTCAGCAGTGTCGCCACGCAAGCCGCCATCGCGATCGATAATGCACAACTGCATGAACGTGCCTTAGCGCAACGGGAATTGGAGCGAGATCTTCAATTGGCACGCGAAGTCCAGAATGGATTTCTTCCCAAATCGGTTCCCAATTGTAGCTGCTACTTGTTCTACGATTATTACAAGCCCGCGAACCACGTAGGCGGTGACTATTACGATTACATTGGTCTGCCCGACGGAAAATGGGCGGTGGTCGTGGCGGATGTCGTCGGCCATGGGATCGCCGCATCGTTACTGATGTCCAAACTTTCCGCGTCGGTAAAATTTGCATTGGCCTCCAATGAAGATCCAGCCAGGGCCATGGAACAACTGAATCAGACGTTGGCAGCAGACCAGTTGGAAGATCGATTTATCACGTTAGTGCTGGCGATCCTGGACCCACAGGCCAACGCCGCTACCTTTGTTGCCGCAGGTCACATGCCACCGCTAATTCGACGAGCAGACAATCAGGTAACTCGTTTTGCGATTCGTGATCATGTCGGACCCGCCATCTTGCTGGATGATGACCTCACGTTCGAATCCCATACAGTGCCGTTCAACGTAGGCGATACCATGGTGCTTTTTACAGACGGCATCACCGAAGCAACCGATCCTGACTTTCAGCTTTACGGCGAAGAACGAATGATTGCTTTGCTGAAAGCCAACCAGACCAACGATCCCACGATTGTCGGGCGAGCCATCGTCGAGGACGTGCGAAAATTCACCAACGGAATTCCGAATCGAGACGACATGTGTTTGGTCTGCATTAGTCGTTGCTAAACTGGGCGATCAACCGGCCGCTCGGTCTCCGAAGTCCCATGCTTGCGGATCAATATCTCCTGGCGGTCGCGAATACAAGATGTCCAACATTTCCTCAGGATCCTTGCTCGCCAGCCACAACTTGACCAATTCAGGAATGGATTGGGCGCCTGTCTTGTGAAGCACGTTATGACGTCGTGCTTCTACAGTCCGCACGCTGACGCTCAATTTTTCCGCAATGACTTTGTTCGTACAGCCATCGATGACGGCGTCGGCAACCGTTTGCTCCTGCGGTGTTAAACTTGCAAAGGATTGCTGCAATTCCTTGCGGCGATTCAGCCGTTGGCTGGCAACAGCGTACTGCGATAGACCCTCGCGAACCGTTGACCACAACTCTTCTTCGTCAACAGGTTTGCTCAAGACGGACAATGCCCCCATCCGCATGGCGCGAACAGCCGTTCGCATGGTAGCAAAACCGGAAACAATCACGACCGGAATCATCAGCTTATTCTTCTGGAGAACTTCCATCAGCTCCAAGCCGCTCATGCCTCGCAGTCGAATGTCGGCAACAATACAGCCACATCCATTACTAGGCAGTTGCTGGAGAAACGCTTCTGCCGTATCAAAGGTGGCGTGATCGACGCCAACGGACCGGAACAGTCGCTGCAGTGTCTCACGCGATGCCGCGTCATCATCAATCACGCAAACTCTGTCTCCCATTTCTTCCTCCTCGCAATTGATCCGCGACCTTTCCCAATTTTGGCAGCAATTAATACGGAACGCCGCAACCGCCACCGTATTAACGTCCGTTTATGATTCGGATAGATAACGCTTCTTTTGCGATCATGCAAGATTGTCTTCACTAGGATCTGGGTGGATGTCCAGTGTGTCCGCCAAGGTGCAACACTGGACAACCTCCTGTTCGAGTAGATCGAGGTACTTCTCCAGATCTGGCGTCTGTGCGCCACTTTTCTTGCGAACCAAGTACAATAATTGGCGGATTGCCGTCAGCGAATTCTTCAATTGATGCACTGCCAACTTGTGGTCACTCATAAAATAGCGTCCTGCGTCTCGATCATGGCAACAAATGGAAAAGAGGAAACGACTAATGGTGTCGGTTGTCCGCCAGCTCAAATTGCGGCTCGCCGCGACAGATCACGATATTCCGCCACGCATTACGTCACTTGAAGACCTACGGAAACATCCTAAATTAGCCAGTTATGGCAACGCGAATAACACGAACGCCACCGTCGCGTTCGCGCAAATTGGCGTCGATGCGCCAGACAGTTAAGCTGCTTGTTACCCCCTAATCTAAACAATTCCGCAAACGCAAGGAGCAGCAGTGGCTCGAATTCATTCACAATTCTACAGCATTTTGGTGACACTTATCGTGACGTCCGTCTCGGTTGCCAGCCAGCCAAACGTTGTGGTCGTCGTGTCGGATGATCAGGGATGGGGAGATTTGAGTCTGCACGGAAACTCGAACCTTCACACTCCGCACCTCGATCAACTGGCTGCCGACGGGGCGCGTGTCGAACACTTTTTTGTCTGTCCGGTTTGCTCGCCCACGCGAGCGGAATTGTTGACCGGCCGGTATCATCCTCGCTGCGGCGTATTCAGCACATCGTCGGGTGGCGAACGATTAAATCTGGACGAACACACGATGGCCCAATCGTTTTCGTCAGCCGGTTATAGAACGGCAGCGTTTGGAAAATGGCACAATGGCACTCAGCCGCCGTATCATCCCAATTCGCGCGGGTTTGACGAATTCTACGGTTTTTGTTCGGGCCATTGGGGCAACTATTTTTCGCCCGTTTTGGAACACAACGGCCAGTTGGTTCGAGGAAACGGATTTACAACAGACGACTTCACCGATAAGGCGATCGATTTCATTCACGATTCGTGCACAGCGGAGCAACCGTTTTTCGTGCTACTCGCATACAACACACCGCATTCCCCCATGCAAGTTCCCGATCGATGGTGGAACAAATTTGCGAACAAGGAACTCAATCACTTTGGCACTCGAAAAACCGCCGAAGACATCAATCACACGCGTGCGGCATTGGCCATGTGCGAAAACATCGATTGGAACGTCGGCAGACTTTTGGACAAACTGGACACACTGGCCATTGCTCACAATACGATTGTCGTCTTCCTGTCGGACAACGGGCCGAATGGAGATCGCTGGAACGGGCAAATGAAAGGGCGAAAAGGTTCGACGGATGAAGGTGGAGTGCGTTCGCCACTGTTTGTGCGTTGGCCCGCGCGAATTTCACCTGGCACGGTCGTGAAACAGAACGCCGCGGTGATCGACCTGTTCCCCACGCTGGCCGAACTTGCGGATGTGCCACGCGGCAACTCGAAACCGCTGGACGGTCAAAGTTTACAACGCTGGCTCTTCGAACCAGATACACCGGCAACCGACCGCATACTCTTTTCGCATTGGAATGGTCGAATCAGCGCGCGAACTCAGCGATTCCGCTTGGATCATCAAGGCCAGCTGTTTGATATGCTTGCCGACCCAGGCCAAACAAACGATGTAGCGAATCGCTTTCCCCACGAAGTAGATCGCCTGACTGTGGCCATCCAAGACTGGAAGCAAGACGTCGTGCCCGATCGCTTTGGCCAAGACGATCGGCCCTTTACCATCGGGGACGCGACAGCTCCCTACACGCAGCTTCCTGTTCGCGACGCCACGTTGACTGGCAATCTAAAACGGTCCAATCGCTTTCCCAACTGTTCGTTCGTCACCCATTGGCAACAAACGACCGATCAAATTCGCTGGGATGTCGACGTGTTGCAAGCCGGACGGTACCGCATACAAATATACTATTCCTGCGCTGCCGCCGACGTTGGTTCGCGCCTTCAGTTAAAATGCGGCGAAGCGGCAACACTGCCATTTCAAATTTCGCAACCACATGACCCGCCGCTGATGGGGGCCGAACACGATCGAGTTGTTCGCGCGGAATCCTACGTCAAGGACTTCCAACCGCTGGAAGTTGGTACAATGTCGCTGGCCGCAGGACGTCAGACCCTTTTGCTTCAAGCCAGCGAAGTGGCACATCAAAACGTGATGGACTTGCGGCTGATCATGTTGACTCGCGTCGACGACTAGTCCTTGCCGTTTCCTTCCGCAAATTTTTTCTGCAAGTTGATCCTGCCATGCAATTCCCGCCTATGTGCTGCTTTCGTTCGATTCCGTTGTTATTCGTTTCATGGAGCTTTTTTTGCTTTGCCACATCATTTGCCGTCGGTCAGGATGGCGAAACGCTACGCTTGGAAATTGATTCGTTGGAGCAAGACTACGCGCAACAGTTGCCTCGAATCGCTCCGCATGAAGCTCGCGAATCGCTGGATACGTTCACGTTGGATACTCGCTTTCGAATCGAACAGGTTGCCGCCGAACCGCTAGTGACCGACCCGGTGGCCATCGCGTTTGACGAATGGGGACGAGCGTATGTGGTGGAAATGCGCGGCTACAGTGAAGACGATCAGCAGGTGTTGGGCGTTGTTCGCCTACTGGAAGACACCGACCACGATGGCCGTTTTGATCAAGCTCATTTGTTTGCTGATCAGCTGGCTTGGCCCACAGCCATCGCCGTAACACAAGGCGGCATATTGGTTGGCGCTGCGCCCGATATTCTGTTCCTGAAAGACACCGACGGTGACCATCAAGCAGACGTTCGCGAAGTGGTGTTCACCGGTTTTCGCAAGAACAATGTCCAGGGCTTGCTCAATTCGTTCATCTGGGGTTTGGACGGTTTCTTGTACGGTAGCTCCAGCAGCAACGGCGGAGTGATTGAATCGTTGCGGCACGCAGGAACGTCCGCTATTCCGTTGGATCGGCGAGATTTCCGCATGGACACAAGTGACATGACCTTGTCACCGGTGGACGGTGGTGGGCAACACGGCATGAGCTTTGATGTGTGGGGCGAACGGTTTGTTACACAAAACAGCGATCACTTGCAATGGCTGGAATTCGAAGACCGCTATCTTCGTCGCAACCCTGCCCTGCTCGCTCCTGCAATGAAACGAAGTATCGCGGCGGACGGACCGGCGGCGGAAGTCTTTCGTACCAGCCCGGTCGAACCTTGGCGAATCGTGCGAACTCGATTGCGAGTCAAGAACATGGTATCTGGTCCAATTGAAGGTGGCGGTCAACCGGCCGGATATTTTACCGGCGCAACCGGCGTGACCATTTTTCAAGGTGACGCGTTTTCTGACAAATGGAATGACAAAACATTGGCATTCATTGGCGACGTGGGAAGCAACTTGGTGCACTGCAAATTGATCCAAGATCAAGGATTGAACAAAACCGGAGTGCGTTTGTTGCCGAATGTCGAATTCCTAACGTCGACGGATATCTGGTTTCGTCCCGTACAATTCGCCAATGGACCTTCGGGTGGTCTGTACGTGTTGGATATGTATCGCGAGGTAATCGAGCATCCGGCAAGCCTTCCGCCGCTGATTAAGCGACACTTGGATTTAACGAGTGGACGAGAGCGAGGTCGCATCTATCAAATTGTGGCCAAGGAACATACCAACAAGGTGCGAAAAACGCCCGGCGAAATGTCGACTCCGGAATTGGTGCAGACGTTAGCACATTCCAATGGCTGGCATCGCGAAACGGCCGCTCGCTTACTGATGGAACAGCCGAATGCTGAAGCGGTTCCGCTGTTGATGGAATGGATCAAAACATCGAATTCGCCCATAGCAGTGGTTCGAGCAGCCTATTGTTTACAGCGTGCAGGTCAACTGGATACCGATTCGCTTGTGGCCCTATTGAAGCACGCAAACGCACAAGTACGTCGACACGGCTTGCGTTTGGCCGAGCGACACCTGGACCAATCGGCCGTGGTCCAGCAAGTGGTTTCCATGGCCAGCGATCGTGAATTGTTAGTGCGTTACCAGCTGGCATACACGTTAGGGGAATTGGCGTGGTCGCAGCGTTCAGCGGCATTGTGGCAGCTGATTCGCTCCGACGGAGCCCATGCCAAGATGCGGATTGCCATCACCAGTTCGCTGGCGGATGGGGAAATAGAAACACTGCAGCAGCTGCTCACGTCCAACTCTGTTACCTCCGCCACCACACCGTTGATACGACAGATAGTGTCGCAGGTTGGACAACAACGTGATGCGTCCGAAATTGTCAACGTCATCACGCAGATCCAACAGGCGAATCAAGCGGACCACTTTCCATTGCTATCCCTGTTGTTACAGTCCACTCGTTTGGCACATGACGATCTATTGTCACTGCTGCGCGAATCGAAATTGGACCAACCAGACGCGTTTCTGGCACAACTGCTAACGCAAGCGATTACGATTGCTCGGGACGCGTCTGCGACCAAGCAACGTAGAATCGCAGCGATTCAGACAATGGCATTGGCCGAGCTGGACGACGTTAACACGACGCTCCGTTTATTGTTGACCAACGACCAGCCGCTGGAGATCAATGCTGCGGCGCTGGAAACGTGTGGTTCGTTCGCGACCGATATCGCCGGGAAGATCCTGATTGACCATCTGGAGACAATGGCACCTTCGTTACAAACTCGATCGATCGAGCTGTTGATGTCTCGAACCAACTGGACTCAGCAATTGCTCGGCGCCATGCAAGCCGATCTTGTGCGACCGCAGACGTTGTCGATTCGCCAACGCCAACAGTTGCTAAGCCACGTGCAGCCCGAAGTTCGACGGATGGCCAGCGAGCTGCTCGGGGAACTCCCTTCGCGTGCAAACGTTGTGCAGCAATACATGGACGTGTTGCAAATGGAGGGAAATGTAGACCGAGGCCGAGCGATCTTTGGCAAAGTCTGTGCGACGTGTCATTTGCTGCATGGAGAAGGTCATCGAGTGGGACCGGAATTGACACCGTTTACCAATCGAGGAGCCTTGTATTTCTTGACGAACATCCTGGATCCCAGCCAAGAAGTGGATGTTCGCTATGCAGCGCACAGCGTGGTGCTGAACAATGGAGCCACGCTCAGCGGAATTGTATCGGCCGAATCGTCGGAAACGATCACTCTGCTGCGAGAAGAAGCGAAAGCGGACGTGATTCCTCGCCCAGAAATCCTGGAGGTCAGTAACACAGGAAAGTCGTTGATGCCGGAAGGATTGGAATCTGATCTGGGCAAACAGGGCGTTGCCGACGTGATTGCATTTTTGTTGTCCTATGACAAGAACCGTCCCGCCTCAGCAGTTTCATCGAAATAAACAACCGCAAGGTGAACGGATTGCTAAATCCAGCGCAGGCCCATTGCTTCAGGCAAAGCGGCTTCATGGGCCGCAACTTTGTGCAAGGCGTCGTTCATCAGCGAATGGACGTGATGCGATCGCAGCAATTCGTGCACTTCGTTTTCCGACGCATCGCCGACAACCAGTTTGGCTAAATCCGGCGTCATGCTGGCCACTTCAAACACACCAACTCGTCCAAGATGCCCCGTATGGCGACACTTCTCACAGCCTCGTCCGACCGCCAACGAGTCGGGCGGTTGGACGCCGTGTTCGTGAAACAACTGACGTTCCGAATCGTCGATTTCGGTCGTTTCTTTGCAATGGGGACAGATAGTTCGCAACAAACGCTGATTGACAATTCCCGCAACATTAGCGGCAATAGAGCGATTGCTAATTCGCAGGTCTCGTAAAGCGGTGATGGTGGACGAAACGTCTCGAGTATGCAGGGTACTGAAAACGTAGCGACCAGAACTGGCGGCGCGCATGGCAATATCCGCGGCCTCCGCGTCTCGAATTTCACCCACAAAAATGATATCTGGGTCCATTCGCAAAATGGTTTTCAGCCCGCTGGTCATGGTGATGTCGTGTTTCAGGTCAACTGCCATCTGGCGAACGAAAGCCGCAGAAAACTCAATCGGGTCTTCAATGGAAACGATGTTTTTCTTGCGTTGGCTTTGTACCTCCAGCATCGAATAGACCGTGGTGGTTTTGCCCGAACCGGTCGGACCGGTAATTAAAACGATACCTTCGCCTTTGCGCAGAATTGATTCGACAATGGTCTGCGCACTGGCCGAAAAGCCAAGGCGATCTAGCGGGAAGAAAACATTGCTGCGCGAAAAAATACGCAACGCCACCGCTTCGCCGTGCACCACGGGCGCGGTTGTGATACGGACTTCCAGGTCGCGATGTTCCGACGGCAGTTGCAAGCGACCTTCCTTGGGATGGAACGGATCGGCAATATCCAAGTTGGCCATCAGCTTCAATTGCTGCGTCAGATGATCAGCCACATGCAGGTCCAGCTTGCAGTAGCGTTCTAGCTGGCCGTCAATGCGAAGTCGGACTTGAATTTCCCGGTCACTGAGCGGATCAAAATGGATGTCGGTCGCTCGCAAACGAACCGCTCGCAACAATAGATCTACGGCCGGCGTATCGGCGTTGGGAATTTCTTCGAAGGGAATTGGTTCGGCGACAATCTTTGCGTCGGCATCGGTGTGATTTCCGGAAATGACGGCCACGGGACAAGAAGCGCTACGAACAACTCGTTCCGCCACACTACCGAGTGCCAGGTGAGCCAATCCAGAACGGCCTCGAGTTCCAATCACGATCAGACTTGCGGAATGCTGATTGGCAAATTCGACAATTCTTCGATGAAACGGTCCGACAATCACGGCCTGCTCGGCGCTGGTTTCCAATTGATCCGCGGCGGGAATGGCGTGTGCAAGGCGTTCCAGCGCAATTCTTCGTTCATCGGCGTCGTCCGCCGACAAAACGTGCACAACAAATAACTGCGCCTGCAACTGTTTCGCTCGGCGCAACGCAAATTGAACCGCAGCATCGCTGTGGCGACTGAAATCGGTCGCCACAACAATGGTTTCTGCAATCGATTGAGTCGAACTCATACAACAACAGGTTCCCGTAACGCCGCCAGGATATCCATGGAAGAAACCAAACCAATTAGGGTTCCATCTGGATTGCAGACCGGAATGTGGTGAATTCGTTCTGCAATCATTTTATCAGCAACGGCGGTGATCAGATCCGTAGGTTGCGCAGACACAATCGATTCCGACATGACGTCGCTAATGCGTTCGTTGGTAATTTCGTCCAATTGCACTCCGCGAAACAATAACGACAGCGGATTTGATTCACCTTGATTTTCGTCGGCCGCGTCTGCGTCTCGAGTCAAATCGATGATGTCGCTTTGCGAAACAATGCCCAAGCACTTTCCAGTGCCGTCCACAACAGGCAGCGTCGAGACATGATTGTCTGCCATCAACTGCAATGCGTCGTGGACATGTTCGTCACACCTGACAGTTACCAAGTCCTTGGTCATAACGTCTCGAGCGGTCCGTTTGTAAATTCCAACCGGCATTTTGCTTTCTCCCCAATCGGTCTGTAAATGATAACCAGCGGCTATTCGACTGGCTTTTTCAGAACAAGTACCGGACAGTGCGCGTAACGAACCACTCGTTCTGCCACCGATCCCAAAAACATTCGCGACAAACCTCGCCGGCCATGTGATGGAATCACAATCAAGCCTGCTTCAATTTCGTCTGCTAGATCTACCACCACGTGGCCTGCGTCACCCACTCCCACATCAAGATGGATTCCCTGGTGGGCCGCTAGTGATTTTTCCATTTCTGCTCGAGCATGCGACTTGCGTTCTTCGTCGTTGATCGTGTCCCAAATAACACCCGGTTCGGTCGCTACCAAGTCGGGGATAATGTGGACAACATGAACTTCATCTGCGGACGGCGCCAATTCGAGCGCTACTTCAACTGCCGATGTCGATTCTTCCGAAAAGTCGAAGGGAACCAAGATTCGCTTTTGCTTAAACCACTTCATCGTCTTGTCCTTTGCGTTCGATCTACAGGCGAGTAATCCGCAGTCGCTGTTGGCGAAATACGAAAAGCCAGCGGCAACGTGTTTTGCCAACGTTGCCACTTAACGGCATCGCCCCTAATCTAACAGGTCATCCAGCATGCTGTCCAAAGCTTTGGCGGCAGGATATGCCAAGTTCTTGGTGTTTTTCATGGCCTTCAGGTAAGCTTTGACGGCTTTGTGGTGTTCGGCCTGTTCTTCATAACGATCACCCAGAATGCTAAATTGCTCTGCAACCGGAACACCCAGCATATCCATTTGATCCAATTGGGTTTCGACAGCGGTCAGCATATTGTCTTCCAAATAAAGCGTGGTTAACGCAGCATGAGGCTGTGCTGGGAATTGCTCTAATTTCAATGCGGTCAAGACGTCATTAACGTTGGGGACCACTACCATCACATCTCCTAAGGCGTAAACCGGCCGATTCGCATCGGTTAGCAATGTCGTACGATCCAAATGTTGCGCAAACCAAACCGCATTTTCGAACGCCATTTTCGCTTGATGGCGAACCAAGCTGGCCGTCATCGTGCGGTCGACATTGGGTTGGTATTTGAATGTGCGAAGAACATGCAACGGCGCGTCATCGGTGGCAACTGCGTCTGGCCAATTGCCCAGCTGTCGCGATTGCATTAACAACGTCAAGCCTCGTCCATACCAAGCAACGGCGTTGGTCTTGTCCAAATCCAACGCAACGTCAAAATCAGCTGCTGCTTCGGGGAACTGCGCCAATTCAAACCGAGCCATTCCCATGCAGACAAATCGCCAAACTTCTGCGTCCTCGCGAAACGCTGCTTCGTGCCAAGCTACTACCGCATCGGTCGGCAGGCCGCGGTGATGGTAGTCCAATGCCAACCAGATACCGGCTTCCGCCGTTTCGTCTAGTGCTGCGGCCAGCGGTTCGTCGGCCGTTGCTCCCCAATCGGCGGGCAGGGTGGCGAACTCAACTCCTTCCACAGGGCGAGTCGCGACCAGCACTAAGGCACTTGCCAACGCGAATACTACCAACCATTTGACCATTTCCATTGCCACGTGATCATGATGTCGAGCAAACATGACGCACCTCCTTTCAGAAGGAATGAGGATCTAGCTCAACAGATAACCAGGGCAAACACTGTGCCATCTCGCCTGGACAAGTATTTAGGCCAATTTGTGCGGCAAAGACACACTGATTGAAACTGGCCGACCTAGTCCAGGTACCTAAAACGTGCTCGAGTCACGTTGCACCGTGCGATTAAGCACAGAAAAACAACCATTTTTGCCTTGTGCGAATTGCGAAGATCGACGACGACCGGTGGCTGACGCACACCGGCAAAGATGTTTCGCCCGCTGGGCGACGGCAAGGCAAGAGTCTTCGACCGAAGACTATCGTCGACGAGGCTTTCAGCGGAACTGAGTCTTCTTGGAATTCTGGACCGCTTCGCACGCTTTGAGCATTCTGGCGTACATTTCGGCGCTAACCTTCGGCTTGGGTGGCGGCCGATGCCCTTGGTCGATCAGTTGGTTCACCAAGCGAATTCGATTCCGGTCGTTCTTGAACAGTTCGATACTATGTTCCAAAACTTGCTTGGCCGAATTCGTCTGACCATGATTCCACAGTTCCTGCGCCACGAACGATGCCATCCAAACTCCGTGG
>JAGQOZ010000029.1 GCA_020426955.1 Planctomycetales bacterium | reverse complement strand
TGGCCGGTTCGCAACCAATTCCGCCTGCCCCGACTTTGGCTTTGGCATCCAAGATTTCTTGATCACTGACTTGTCGCACGACGCCGTCACAGAATTCGAGTGCGCGGATGCATTTGTTTAGGTTTACAGGCCGATTGATTTCAATGGCACTGGCAATGGTAGACGCTTTCTTGTTGTGAGCGTCCAGTTCGTCATAATACTGACAAGCCAGTTCCAAATTGGGGTGACCTTGATTCCAACGCAGCTGACGTTTTTCGAACAGCTGGTACAACGTATCCGCGCCGGCAGCGTTGATAATGGCCAGCCGAGGCACTCGATCAATCAGTCCCAGCTCTTTTAACTCCATGAAGGCCTTGCCGAACGAACTACTGTTTCCCAAGTTGCCTCCGGGAACCACAATCCAATCTGGAACTTCCCATTTCAAAGCTTCCAGCACGCGAAACATAATGGTCTTTTGGCCTTCCAGCCGAAATGGATTCACGCTGTTGACCAAGTAGATTCCCTGGTCTGCTGCAACTTCCTTGACTCGGCTCATGGCGTCATCAAAGTCACCGGCAATTTGCATGGTCAGCGCGCCATATTCCAACGCTTGCGACAATTTGCCATAGGCAATTTTTCCTGACCCCACAAAGATGATTGCCTTCATCAACTGCGTCACTGAACAGTACATGGCCAGTGATGCGCTGGTGTTTCCTGTAGACGCACATGCCGCTCGTTTCGCACCGATAGTACTGGCGTGCGTAAACGCGGCGGTCATGCCGTTGTCTTTGAAACTGCCGGACGGATTCATGCCTTCGTATTGCAGATACAGACACCCCGGCTGTAGATGGACGTAAGGTGCAACCGAATCGGCTTGCTGTAACAGTGTTTGACCTTCGCCCACGGTGACGACACGATCTTCCGGCACGAACGGCAACAAGTCCCAGAACCGCCAGACGCCGCTAAAGCACAGCGGGTCGGTTCGGCGCGACCATTTTTGTTCGAACCAAGACAACCGGTCGGGCACGGGCAGCCGAGACCAATCGTATGCTACGTCCAGCAAGTCGCCGCACTTGCCACACGAAACTCGAACTTCGCCAACATCATACGTTTGTCCACAGCTTGACGAGATGCAACGTTGATAGGCAGTGTCGGTAATTGGCACAACAAATTCACTTTGTCAGAGGAGAAAAAAGTAATTTCAGGTTAACGCGAACAACCAACGTAATCCCCAAACTTGAATTGCAGAAAAACGCATGTCACCGTCCCTGCAACCGTTGGCTCGCAAAGTTTAACAGTTCAAGAAATTGTTCTACAAGACCGACAGAACCACTATCGTTTACCAAATCCTTGGACCCCAGCCATCCAACTTGCTCAGCCAATTTATTGACATTTGTCAAGGCCAATATAGAATGACGAGGCTATAGACATGAAACGCTAGTTAATCACTGGGTATTAGACGGAGACGGGGTCAGATGGTCAAACGAGTTATGAAAAAGGCAGAAATGAAGGTGTACAAGGAACGCCTCCTAATGCTGCGAGCTCGTCTCCGCGGTGATGTTTCCGCAATGGAACAAAACTCGCTTCGTAAGAACCGTTCTGAAATGGGCGAAATGTCCACCGTTCCGTTACACATGGCTGATGTTGGTAGCGACAATTTCGAACAAGAATTCACACTCAGTTTGATGCAAAACGACGGCGCTACATTGTCCAAGATTGAAGCTGCTCTTGAACGAATCGAAGATGGCGTGTACGGTTCGTGCGAAGAATGTGGGGCCGCGATCCCCAAAACTCGTCTAAACGCCATTCCCTATACGCCTTATTGTGTCAAGTGTGCTACCGAACTCCAAAGCTGAACCTGCTGCTGGCTGCTGCGATATCCGCTGGCAGACGCTCATTCTACCTTTGGTTCTGGCCGTCTCTGGTTGTGCCATTGACTTGGCGAGTAAGCATCTCGTCTTTGCGTGGTTAGGACTTCCGGGCGAAAGCGCCATTTTCTGGGTTGTCCGCGATCTGGCGGGTATTGAAACTTCGCTGAATCAGGGTGCCCTCTTCGGGCTAGGCCAAGGCAAAGTCGCTATGTTCGCGGCGTTTTCGTTTGTCGCGATCGCTGGAATCGGCTACTGGCTGACGGTCGGCAAGGCGTCACAAGATCGTTTTCTTGCCATCATTCTGGGGACGGTTTTAGGCGGCATTTTAGGCAACCTGTATGACCGAATGGGGCTTTGGTCTTATGGTATGGAGCCCCGCGTGTACGCGGTTCGTGACTGGATTCGCCTAAGCTGGGGCGAACATGTTTGGCCGAATTTCAACATCGCCGATTCGCTGCTAGTCGTCGGGGCCGGATGCCTTGTGGTCTATTCCTACCTGAGCGAAGCTCGTTCGCCTAAATCGAACCGTGACGCCGTTTCGGAATAAACGTGCGTCGCTTGTTCGACGGATCTAAAAACGCCCTCGAAATCGGTGGCGCCGTTTTTTGGCCTTAATAATTTGACTCTAGCAAGGAGGCTTCCTATATTGTGCAGCTATATCACCCCAGATACGGAGAGGCACATACCGTATTTTGCTATTTTTGCTGGGACAGCTGGGTCAAATATTGGCGGAAATAATAGGTTAGGCCTAGTAAATGAAACTTTCTCGAACGGTAGCATATGCCATTCAGGCCACGCTTCAGCTGGCCGAATTGGACTCCAATACCCCAGTTCCCTGCAGCAAGTTAGCAGCGCAAGGTGGCATGCCAGAACGATTCTTGCTTCAAGTCTTACGCAGTTTGGTTACCCACGGCATTCTGCAGTCGACTCGAGGTGTCGAAGGCGGATATTCGCTGGTGAAGCCACCGGAAGAGATCTCCGTGCTGGAGCTGATCGAAGCGATTGACGGTCCGATGGCATCCAATCTATCGGCCGCAGATGGCTTGTCCGAAGTGTCTCAATCCAAGCTCCATTCTGCATTGGAAGAAGTGACAACGACGGCTCGAGAACAACTGCAGGCGTTAAAACTTTCGCAAATCTTGCCCGCTCCCAAGCCCATCGCTCCTATCAATGACTTTCCGTCGGCCAACTGAGCGGCGGCGCTTCATTGACGCTAGAAGACTGATTTGTTAGTGTCTCGAACTTTACCCGTTCAGACACTATCTAAAGCGAGACTCGCGTTGATGTCCAAGATTAAGGTGGCCAACCCCATCGTCGAATTAGACGGCGATGAAATGACTCGGATTATTTGGCAGTTCATTAAAGACAAGCTGATACTTCCGTATTTGGACGTAGAACTACTGTACTTTGATCTCGGCATTGAAGCTCGCGATGCCACGGATGACCAAATCACCGTCGATGCAGCCAACGCCATCAAGCAACATGGTGTGGGCGTCAAGTGCGCGACCATCACGCCCGATGAAGATCGAGTCAAAGAATTCAGTCTAAAGAAGATGTGGCGTTCTCCGAACGGGACCATTCGCAATATCTTGGGCGGCACGGTCTTTCGAGAACCGATCATTTGCAGCAACGTTCCTCGTCTGGTTCCCGGCTGGACGCAACCCATTGTCATCGGGCGTCATGCGTTTGGCGATCAATACCGAGCCACCGATTTTGTCGTTCCCGGACCTGGCCGTTTGACCATGAAATTCGAACCTGCCGATGGTGGCGAACCGCAAGAGTTTGAAGTTTTCCAGTTTCCCGGCGGCGGCGTAGCCATGTCCATGTACAATTTGGACGAATCGATTCGAGGGTTCGCTCGCGCCTGCATGAACTACGGCCTACAACGAGGTTGGCCGGTTTACCTGTCCACCAAAAATACGATTCTGAAAGCGTACGATGGTCGCTTCAAGGATCTGTTCCAAGATGTCTTTGACGGAGAATTCAAAGACAAGTTTGCAGCCAAGGGCATTACTTATGAACATCGCTTGATTGACGACATGGTGGCATGCGCCATGAAGTGGTCCGGCGGATTCGTTTGGGCCTGCAAGAATTACGATGGTGACGTCCAGTCCGACACCGTGGCTCAAGGCTTTGGTTCGCTGGGACTGATGACTTCGGTTCTGATGACACCGGATGGCAAGACCGTTGAAGCCGAAGCCGCTCATGGCACAGTAACGCGTCACTATCGCCAACACCAAGCTGGCAATGAGACGTCTACCAATCCGATTGCGTCTATCTTTGCCTGGACACGCGGCCTCAAGTACCGAGGCCAATTTGACAACACTCCAGACGTCGTCAAGTTTGCCGAGACGTTGGAGGAAGTCTGCGTAAAAACCGTGGAATCGGGCTTCATGACTAAGGACTTGGCCATCTTGATCAGTTCCGATCAGAAATGGCTGACGACCAACGAATTCTTGACCAAGTTGGACGAAAATCTAAAAGCAGCCATGGCGTAACCGTTTGTTGATCGAAAAAAGTGCAAGTCGAAGAAAACTCAGGGTTCGCAATGTAGCGGACCCTTTTTCATGATTGGTTCGCGTCCAAAGATCCAAGGAAATCAGTTTGGTGCGTAATGACGTTGCGTCTCGATTTCGTGACATCGCCAGCGGCAAGACCCAAGGCGTCGTAGCCAGCTTCGCTCGAATACTGCTTTCCGTCGCAGAAGCTCCCTATCGCTGGGTCGTGACGGTCCGCAATCGTCGATTTGACCGAGGGCGCAACGTCACCCATGTCGACGTGCCGGTCATCAGCGTCGGCAATCTTACGTTGGGTGGCACCGGAAAAACGCCATTTATTGAATGGTTGGCCCATTGGTTTCGGCAGCGTGAAGTGCGAGTTTCGATTGTGAGCCGAGGTTACGGAGCGAAGAAGGCAGAACAACGAAATGACGAAGCCAAACAGCTAGACCATCTCTTGCCCGACGTGCCGCATCTGCAAAACCCAGATCGAATTACGGCCGCCAACGTGGCCATCGAAGAACTCGCCACGCAGCTGATCCTACTGGACGATGGCTTTCAACACCGCCGGTTGGCTCGAGACTTAGACATTGTCCTGATCGATGCCACCGAACCGTTTGGATTCGACCATGTGTTTCCTCGAGGCGCCTTGCGTGAACCGTTAGATGGTTTGCGGCGCGCGGACTTGATTGTGATCACGCGTTCGGACCTTGTTGAACCAGAACAGCTGCAAGCCATTCAGCATCGGCTGGAGCAAATCGTTCCAGATTCACCCATCCTAATCGCCGTGCACCAGCCCGCTCATCTACGAACCTCCAGTGGTCGAACCGTAGCGTTGGATCATCTGACTGGCAAGCGAATCGGCATTTTTTGTGCGATTGGAAATCCAGCTGCGTTCCAGAAATCAATCGCGAAAACCGGAGCCGTTGTGACCGATGCGCTGGAGTTTCCCGATCACCATGTTTTTAACGAAGCCGACATGGCGGAAATTCAGCGTTGGGTGCAACAAGCCGGCCCGTTTGATGTGTTGCTTTGCACGCATAAGGATCTGGTCAAACTGAACGTGGACCGCCTAGCTGGCTGTCCTCTATTTGCGTTCAGCATTCAGATGGCGTTTCCCAACGGCGCGGACGCATTGGAGGTTAAGCTGCAGAACGTTCTAGATCAGATTCCTGCTGACGCTTGGTAGTCAGTTGCCACCACAAACTGGGAATCGTCTGCTGGTGGTCTCCTTGAAAATAGTAACTACTTCCACCATCCGCTACGGTTCGAACCAAGATCGTTTTCCAGGGCCGATAGTAATACATGGGATGATCTTTGCCGGGCGGACCTTGCCGAAACGATGCTGGGAGTTCGCACAAATCAAAGACGGCCGTAGTGAAATGCTGCAGCGGTTCGCCATGCTGACGTTTGATATTACGAGCCATCGACAGAGCTTTCAGATAGACTTCCGGGCCTGTCACGGCCGAACCGACGTTCAGAAAAACACCGCCTTCCAGATCCTGGATGGTGCGAGCGAACATCAAGAAATCCGTGTAACTGGTCTGCCCCAATGCCGCTCCGTCACAGTTGGCATGCGAATGGATGATGTCACTTCCTACGCTGACATGGCAAGTGACCGGAACGCGGTTTCTCCACCCCGCAGCGGCGATGCTTAGATCTTGCCTAGGAAGTTCAAACTCACAGATTGCTCGACCGACACTTTCGCCCAGACCTTCGTTGCGTCTGGCTCCTTCAGTGATGAAGTCGTTTAGTAAGCTGGTCTCTTTCCACAACCCAAACTGGCCAACTCTTATCCACTTCGGCACGCTTTCACTGGTACCTTGTCCCCAGGCAATTTCAAAGTCGTGAATGATTCCCGCCCCGTTGGTCGCCACATGTGTCACCAAACCTTGGTCCATCAGGTCAATTACAAACCGAGAAAGTCCCAGCTTGATCAAGTGAGCGCCCATCATCAGCACAATTGGGCGACCTTGCTTGCTAGCCAGACGCAAGCTAGCAAGCAATTCGGCGAATTCGGGATGCGAATAAAGTTCTTCCGGACGGTTCAATTCCCAGCAATTTTCAGGGACTAAATCGTGTCCTCGCTGGCAAAGCGGCTGCAAGCGAATCTGACTTCGATCAAAAATGGGATAACGAGACATCCGTGTTCCTTCATGAACCTTGGATTGCGGAATGCATCTTGGCACGTTTCGATTCCAGTTATAGCGCACCGAGCATGATCCGCAAACACCAGTCCGGTGGTTTACTTTCATTCACCAACGCAAGCATGCAAAAGTGATCTTTGGTTGGAAGCGAGATTCCAGCTACACTGGCAATGCAATCACATGAACTGGATGAAAGGATGCCGTATCCGCATGTTGTTGGATGAATTTAAGAAGCTATCGCATCGGCCAAAGATTCTGGTCTTGGGCGACCTCATGCTGGATCGCTACACGTCCGGGCTGACCAACCGCATTAGCCAAGAAGCGCCGGTGCTGGTACTAAAGACGGCTCAGCAAGAAGACAAATTGGGCGGCGCGGCCAGTGTTGCTCATATGCTGGCAGCCTTAGACGCAGAAATCGTGTGCATGGGCGTGCGAGGTAACGATGCGGCGGGTGATTGCCTGATCGATTTGCTTCGAACCGCAGGTATCCGCGAATCGTACGTCTTGGCAGAATCAGATCGCCCAACCACGCTGAAGCAGCGATTCGTAGGTCGATCCGGTTCGGGCTTGCCGAGTCAGGTGTTGCGAGTTGACACGGAAGTGACCAAGGCCATTAACACAGTCACTCAGTCTCATTTTTTGATGGCACTAACACACATCATTCCCAACGTAGACGCCGTGATCATTTCTGATTACGACAAAGGCGTGTGTACGGAAGCATTGCTGGCCGCCTGTATCCAGCAGTGCAACGAACATTCCGTGCCCGTGTTGGTAGATCCAGGGCGGAACCGGCCTGTGTCCATTTATCGCGGAGCCACGCTGATTAAACCGAATCGAGTGGAAACGCAGCTGGCCGTGAGCCAATCGATTGTCACTACCAGTGACGCGATGTCCGCCGGGCGTCAGCTTTGCCAAGACAACAATATTGCATCGGCCGTCATCACATTAGATTCAGACGGAATGTGTTATGTGAACCAAGCTGGTGAAAGCGAATTCGTCCCCGCAATGTCTCGAGCTGTGTTTGATATTACCGGTGCCGGAGACATGGTGATTTCCATGTTGGGTTTGTGTCTGGCGTCTCGGCTTTCGCCCAGCGCGGCGATTCAACTGGCAAACGTAGCTGCCGGTATGGAAGTGGACCGAGCCGGTGTGGCGGTACTGTGTCGCGAAGAGATTGAACAGGAACTTGGCCAGTTGGTTGGATCGGCTAATCGCAAACAGGTGTCAGCGCGGCAAGCCGCAAGACTGGCCGAAGAATATCGTCGGCGAGGTCATAGGGTTGTGTTTACGAACGGTTGTTTTGATCTTTTGCATGTGGGGCACGTTTCCTATTTGGAGGAAGCGTCTCGGCAGGGTGATGTGTTAATTGTGGGTGTCAATAGTGACGCTAGTGTGCGCCGGCTGAAAGGATCAAGTCGTCCAGTGATATGTGAAGTGGACCGTTCTGCCATGCTTTCGGCCTTGGCGTGTGTCGACCACGTGGTTGTCTTTGATGACGATACACCTTGTCAACTGCTGCATGACATTCAGCCCGACATCTTGGTCAAAGGCGGCACGTATCGCCGAGAAGAAGTGGTTGGCTATGAAATTGTTGAAGCGTACGGCGGGGAAATTCGGTTGATGAACGTGGTCGAAGGAGTCTCTACCACTCGGATTATTGGTTCGCTGGCCAAGAACACTCAGCTGAAAAAGGCAGGCTAATCATGCGTGAAAAGCTAACCGTCTTGATTCCATGTCGCAACGAACAAAATAATATTCGTGAATGTATCGAATCGGCTCGTCCCATTGCCGACGAATTTCTGATCGCGGATTCTCTGTCCGATGATCATACGCTGGATATTGTTCGAGCCATCGGTGGCTGTCGAATCATCCAACGCGAATTTGTGGACATGGGCAATTTCAAGAATTGGGCCATTCCTCAGGCCGCCCATGCGTGGGTCTTTGTTCTGGATGCAGACGAACGCGTTACTCCCGAATTGGCCACAGAAATCAACAAGCTCAAGCAATCTGGTTTACGCAAAAAGGCGTATTGGGTCTATCGCCGCAATCATTTCATGGGTCATCCGGTGCGGTTTGGTGGTTGGGCAGCGGACAAAGTGATTCGGCTGTTTCGGCGCGACGATTGTCGGTACTTGGAATACACCGATCACACGGAAGTCGATATCGCCAAGTCAAAAACAGGCACGCTTCGCCAAAAAATGGTTCATTTCACTTGCTGGGACTTTGAACAATACTTGCGCAAGACTCAGCGCTATACAGACCAACAAGCGGAACTCTGGTTTCAAAACCAAAAGCCGTTTCGCTTCCTCAAACTGGTCTCGGTGGGACCAGCGAGGTTTGTTCGGGACTATCTGCTGCGGCTCGGTTTTCTTGATGGTGCCGTTGGATTCCAATTGGCCGCACTGACGGGCTTTTATTCGTTTCTAAAGCAGGCGAAACTGTGGCATAAGTATTACGCCGCAGATCCCCCCCGAGATGCGGATTGGACCGACACGGCGAATGGTATCGCGGCATAGCATTTGCTGGATACGGGATTGCTTGCCCTACTTTCATCCGCACTGAACACGGTGAATTTTTCATGAAGATCCGCAAGGCTTCGCTCAGCGACTTGGCTAACATTGTTGACTTTAATCTTTGTTTGGCCCAAGAAACCGAACAAAAACAGTTGGATCACGAAACCGTCACACAGGGCGTTGCGAATCTCTTGTCCGACCCCTCGCGAGGCGAATATTTTGTGGCGGAAATTGATGGAACGGTTGTCGGGCAATTGATGTACACCAACGAATGGAGCGACTGGCGAAATGGCAACATTCTCTGGATTCAAAGCGTTTACGTTCATCGCGATTACCGTCGCCAAGGGGTCTTCCGAACCTTGTGTGATTACCTGCACCGTTATGCCGACGAATCTACCGATGTGATCGGTCTTCGGCTTTATGTGGAAGTTAACAATTTGAACGCGAAGGCCACCTATGAGAACCTGGGATTCGATACTCCGGGTTATGCGGTTATGGAGCGACTATTCCGCTAAAATGCCGGGCGCGACAAAGTAGACCCTAGCGGCGACGCCGAATGTGGATAGGATTATAGATTCGGTACAAGCAACGTGTATTACCTCATTGACATTCCTTTCTTCATTGATTCGTCTTACATATGACCAGTACGCTCGCCACCGCCTCTCCGATACCCGTTCAACTTGAGCTGTTCAAGCGGCAGTTGGTTCTTCCAGCCTACAACGAGGAAGAGAATCTCCCGCAGTTATTTGAATCGCTCGCCGACCTCGTATCCTCGGGCTTCTTGCATAGCATTGTGATAGTGGACGATGGTAGCCGAGACCGCACGGCGGAGTTGGCAGAACAGTATGCTGATACGCTGCCCATCCAGTTGATTCGGCATGGACGCAATCGAGGACTTGCGGCGGCCATTCGCACGGGCTTGGCCTATGCTGCCAAACATGGCGAACCGAACGGGATTGTGTTCACCATGGACAGCGATAACACGCAGCCCATTGGACTGATGCCGCGAATGAGCCAACTTGTGAGCGAAGGCAACGATGTGGTGATCGCGTCCCGCTATCGCAGCGGTGCTCGAGTGGTCGGGCTATCCCCATTTCGGCATCTCACTAGTATCGGTGCCGGTCTTATGTTCAAGACCATTCTGCCGATCCCGGGTGTTCGCGATTACACGTGCGGCTACCGCGCTTACCGCTGCGAAACACTTCGTGACGCATTGGATTTCTACGGTAGCGATTTTGTCAGTGAAACCGGTTTTACGTGCATGGTCGATATCCTGCTTAAGTTGCATGGACGAGGAGCTATATTTGGAGAAGCTCCGATGATTCTTCGCTACGATCAAAAGCGAGGTGCCAGCAAGATGCCGGTCTTCAAAACGATCATGCAGACGTTTCGCTTGGCGTTTCGCAGACGACTCGGGCTTCGATAGTCATTCTGCTCTCCTAAAGTTCGCCCTGAATCATGCTGAACGTTTTCAGGGCCGAATCACTTTGCAATTAAAAGATCTCCCTCATGGCAGCAAATCAACGTTGGGCCATCGTTGGTGGCGGCATGATGGGCCTCAGCTTGGCGCATCAACTGACACAAGATGGACAGTCTGTTTCAATCATTGAAGCCAGTCACAACCTGGGTGGCTTGGCCGACGCATGGCAAGTAGGTGACATTACTTGGGACCGTCACTACCACGTGATCTTGCTTTCGGATTCTCATCTCCGAGAATTCCTGGAGCAGATTGGACTGCAGGATGAATTTCGTTGGGTAGAAACCAAAACCGGATTTTTTACCGGTGGACGATTCTATTCTATGTCCAACACGGCCGAATTCTTGATGTTTCCGCCACTGAACTTGATTCAAAAGTTTCGGCTAGGTGGTACCATCTTCCTGGCGTCCAAGATCAAGAATTGGCGTCGCATGGAAAGCGTTCTCGTCGAAAAATGGCTGACTCGCTGGTCAGGCAAAACCACGTTTCAAAAGATGTGGCTGCCGCTGCTTCGCGCCAAACTAGGCGACGCCTACCAACGCACTTCGGCAGCTTTCATTTGGGCCTATATCAGCCGCATGTATAAAGCTCGTCGAACCGGCCTAAAGAAGGAAATGTTCGGCTATATCCACGGCGGTTACGCTCGGATTATCCAGCGTCTAGAGGAACTTTTTTCCGAACGCAACGTGGCGATCCACAAAAACAGTCCTGTTGCTAAGATCCAAGCGAACGACCCGAACGAAGTGGAAATTCAATTGGTCGATGGTTCGACGCACACGTTTGACAAAGTCATCATGACGACATCCACGGCGGTTGTGGATCAAGTTTGTCCCGACTTGCAACCGGAAGAACGGCGGACGTTTGCGGACATCGAATATCTTGGGATTGTCTGCGCGTCGGTGGTGCTGAACCGACCGCTGAACGGATACTACGTGACCAATATTACAGACGACGTTCCGTTCACGGCGGTCATTGAAATGACGACCATCGTGCAGCCATCTGAATTGAACGGACACACGTTGGTCTATTTGCCAAAATATGTGACGGCGGACGACCCAATTGTGCGCATGTCCGATGAACAGATTCAAACCTTGTTCCTGGACGCACTGCGTCGCATGTATCCAGATTTGACGGACGAACAGATTGTGGCATTCAAGGTTTCTCGAGTCCGAGACGTGATGGCGCTGCCAACGTTGGACTATTCGCAACATTTGCCTCCCATTGAACTATCCGTCCCTAACGTTTACGCGATCAATTCGGCCCATATCGTGAAGGGCAATTTGAATGTGAATGAAACGATTGAAATTGCCAAGGACGCGTATTCCAAATATATTTCGCCGGTGATTCGTTCCCAAAAACAGAATGTTTGTCATGGTGAATCCCTCGATCAACCCGAAGTCAGCCGCAAATAAATCGACATCGATTCTGATCGCGGTAGGCGTGATCGCCACGTTCTTGCTATTCCGGTTTTATGGTCTGGCTAGTCAAAGCCTGAACCAAGACGAAGTGGTGGAACGTCAAATCGCCGAACTTCCGCTTGAGAAAATCATCCACGAACCGAATTCGTTTCCGCCGCTGTATCACTTGCTAGTGCGAGCGTGGATCGAAGGAATCGACGGTGGAGAATTTGCTCTGCGTACGTTTTCATTCGCTTGCGCTGCACTTGCCACCGTGATGATGTGGGGCATGTGCCGAGATATCTTTGGCGAGCGAATCGCGACGATTGCCGTTTGGTTGACAGCTGGGTCGGCGTACCATGTGTATTATTCGCAGCAAGGTCGCGCATATATGCTGACGCTGCTGCTGGCGGTGGCAACGACATGGCCGTTTCTTCGTCTGCTACGAAAAGCCAGCAAGGTCGATTGGATGTGGTTTGTGTTGGCTGGCACGTTGGGCGGGTACACGCACTATTATTTTTCCATCTATTTGCTGACGCTCGGTTTGGTGGCATTGGTTCAAGATTTTCGGTTTACACTCCGTACGATTTTGCCAGCGGGCATTGCCATTGGCGTTCTTTGTTTGCCTCTGTTTGCACTACTAAAAGGAGATCTCGAGTTTCAATCAGAACTGCGAGAGCCACGGCCGTTGACCCTGGCTTCGCTGGGCTACACCTACTTTTCGTTTTTTTCCGGCTACACGCTGGGACCGTCTCGGCCCGAACTTCACGTCCTGCCAACCAAGACGGCCATGCTGAAAGCGCTTCCTTGGTGTTTGTTAGTGGGTGTTCCGTTCGTGTGGCTAACCGTGTCCGCTGGGCGCCGTGAAACATGGAAGAATCAGCTATCCATGCTGATTGCCACGTTTTTTCCCGTAGGCATCGTCGGCTTGATCGGTAGCATCATGACGTTGACGTACAATGATCGCTTTCTGATCTGGTTGGTAATTCCGCTCACCATTCTGTTGGCAGTGGGATTTGATCGACTGAAGTCTGTTCGGTCGCGAATGATTGTCGCCGCACTCTTGTTGTCAACTACCATCAGTGCTCTGTTCGTCCGCAATCACGTGGAAGCACATCAGAACGAAGATATTCGAGCGATCGCGGAGACGATTCAGCAGCAGACGGAAGACGGAACGGTTCCGCCCGTTTTGGTATCGGCCGGTTACGTCGCGATTGTAGCCGACTACTATCTTTCCGAACCACTGACGGCAACCTACATCATGGACAATGGAATTGCGACGG
Source organism: Planctomycetales bacterium (assembly GCA_020426955.1). GTDB lineage: Bacteria > Planctomycetota > Planctomycetia > Pirellulales > Pirellulaceae > JAGQOZ01. The sequence goes on along the minus strand of JAGQOZ010000029.1, from coordinate 10,158 downwards.
GATCTACCGCAATCGCGATCGAGCAGATGCAGAACAAATCCGTTCCCTTCTGGTTTGTCTATGTTCGCGAATTTCACGGCGACCCAGAGGGCGAAATCTTGCGTTTTGTCACGGAAACGTACAACGCTAGGCAAGTCGGGCACTTCGCCGGCGCTCGATTGTTCTATTGCGCGAATCGCCACGAATAGCCCCGTCATCAAACAAAGCTTCGTGTGCCGTACAAATTAGATGGTGCTCAATTTGGAATCCTTCCAATGTCGATTCGAATCACTTCCAATGCTTGGTTGGCAGCTTTTGTGTCGCCAGCAATTCTGCATGCCGACCCATACTGACCACATCAAACCATTGGGAATAGATTTTCAGTACTTTGGACACGAATTGACGTTTCTTGTGACCTGCCACTTTCATGCCGGGGAAGTATCGCAGTTCGGCAATTTCGTCGCCACCCAGAAAATCGAGCGGATGCAGCAACAAGCTGGGCGGCGTTCTGGTGAGCTTGCACAAAGATAGCGCCAGGTAGAAATACGTGATCGCCAGCCATTCAGAATACTGCAATAGAAATAGCAGATAGCTCAGGTGAAACGGACTGCGGAGCAGTGGAATGGTGGTGACGGGAAATTCCAACATCGGCCCGTTTGCCAACGCCCAGCGGTAAGGTTTCAGGCGACGCAAGCCGTCGCGGATGGAACCGAACAATTCCTGACGGTCTTCTTGTTCTTCGCTGGAAAGCGACGCATTGAAGAAATAGTACGCTCGCGCCAGCGGCCCTATGAAAGTCGGAAAAGTCGACCCGTCATATTGGTATCCTCGGCGCTGTAGCAGTTCCAAGATTTCCTTCGACAAGCAAAACCCCGGTCCGCGAAAACCGATCAACTTCTGATCGGTAAACGTTGCGATTGCAGCTTCCGCTTTATCAAATTCCTCTTCCAGTTGTTCGTTCGAATAACGCTGCAACCACGGTTCGTGATAGAACGAATGATTTCCAATTTCGTGTCCCGCTTGAGCGATCTTGGTCAGCGCCGCGTGATTTTTTTCCAGTTCGGCATCACGCCCCACCACAAAGAACGTGATGTTCAGCTGATAGGTTGCTAACGTTTCCAGAATGTAGGGCACGACTGAATCTAAGTACGACGGAAACTCCTGCCAACCTTCGTCTCCATGCGTCTTCATGTATGACCATTGGTTGTCCAAATCCAACGAAAGATTCGCAATCATTTGTCGGCCCATCGATCAGTTACCTCGATTCTGTAAAACAAGAAGTATTGTGAACAAACTAGGACCAATCCCATTCAAGTCCCTAACTGGCCTTCGCTCACAGACCAACCGCCGTCAACGGCCAAGACTTGGCCCGTCACAAACGTGGAGGCGTCTGACAGGAAAAACAGGATAGTTTGGTCTAGATCTGACGGCATGCCGATTCGACCTCCGTCCAATGGTTGCTTGGTTCGAATGTAATTCACAATGGTGGAATTGTTTACCGCTCGCTGAGCCAAAGGTGTATCGACCAGCGCCGGTGCAACTAGATTGAAACGAATGGAATCCTTAGCATAATACGCGGCACACGCCTTGGTCAGACCTTCCGCCGCCGCTTTGGTTGCCGCATAAGTATGTGTGGCAAAATGTACGGGCGAAGGGTGATTCGCTAACACCGACCCCATATTCAACACCGTCCCACCTTGTCCCTGCTTCAGGAACTGCCGCACGGCCGCTCGATTCGAATAAAAAAGCGAGTTTAAATTCAAACGAACGGTAAAGTCCCAGCCTTCGTCCGAAATAGCATCCAACGGACCATCACCTGCTTTTCGACCACTACCTCCGGCCACATGATAAAGGCCATCCAGCTTTCCGAATTGTTCCACTGCGGCCTGGACCGCTCGTTCCGCAGTCTGTGGATCGCTGGCGTCGGCCGCCAATACAACGCACGTTTCACCAAATTCGCCCGAAACGGCCTCGCATTTTTCTGCGTTTCGGCCTACCAGTACTAGGTTCGCGCCAGATTGTTGACACGCGCGTGCCGCAGATAACCCTAGCCCCGACGTGCCGCCAACGATCAAGATGGTTTTGCCTCTCAACATTTCTTTCAATGCGTTTTTCCTCTTTTCAGCCAGCAGAAGTTTCAGATTCTTCACGAACGTTGAAATTGGACCAGCGATAATCCACCCGTCCAACTCGGCAAAGGCCATGTTTTGTTGGTTGGTTATTCCAAATCGTGCCGATCACCTTTATCTTGTACCATCATTCCGGAAATCGGCAGCCTCAGCCAAAAACCGCTAGCAGCATACCAATGCTTTCAAACGTGCAGGTAGGGATCGAAGAAACATGGATAAAATAAAGCGACTTCTGGTTGCCAACCGCAGCGAAATTGCCACTCGCGTCTTTCGCAGTGCCACTGAATTGGGCATCCGAACGGTGGCCATTTACACGCATGAAGACCGGTACGCACTTCATCGGTTTAAGGCGGACGAAGCCTACAAGATTGGTGGTCAGGGCGAACCGATTCGAGCTTATTTGGATATTCCGGCTATTATCGAATTGGCCCTCGAACAAAATATTGACGCGATTCATCCTGGCTACGGTTTTCTATCAGAAAAACCGGAACTCGCTCAAGCCTGTGCGGACGCTGGCATTATTTTTGTCGGCCCACCGGTGGAAGTTTTGCGTGGATTGGGCAACAAGACCACGGCACGTGATTTGGCGAAGCTGGCCGGAGTCCCAATTCTGGGCGGTAGCGACGGTGCGCTTTCCAGTGCTGAAGAAGGAAAAGCCACAGCTGCCAAACTTGGTTATCCCGTTATTTTGAAAGCCTCGCACGGCGGTGGTGGACGAGGCATGCGAGTGGTGCATTCGGATGCCGAATTTGACGCTGCGTTTGAACAAGCACAACGCGAAGCTAAGAACGCGTTTGGCAGCGGCGATACCTTTGTGGAAAAGTTTATTTCGCGAGCTCGTCATATCGAAGTCCAGCTGTTGGGCGACAAGCATGGTAATTTGGTTCACTTGCGAGAACGAGATTGTTCGGTGCAGCGACGCCATCAAAAGGTCGTCGAAATCGCGCCGGCTCCGCGGTTGGACGAATCGATTCGCGACGCACTCTGTGATTCGGCCGTGGCCATTGGTCGCCAAGCCAATTACGAAAACGCCGGCACCGTCGAATTCCTTTTGGATGATGACACAGGAAAATTTTACTTCATCGAAGTCAATCCTCGCATCCAAGTGGAACATACCGTCACGGAAGAAGTCACCGGTATTGATATTGTTAAGTCTCAAATTTTGATCTCGCAAGGCGTTCCCCTGTCGTCTCCGGATATCGGTTTGGATTCGCAAGATTCAGTGCAAGTGCATGGATTTGCGTTGCAGTGCCGAGTGACGACGGAAGATCCGACCAACAATTTTCTGCCGGACTATGGTCGTATTTCGCACTATCGCTCGGCCGCTGGTATGGGCGTGCGTTTGGACGCGGGTAGCGCGTATTCGGGCGCCGTAGTGAATCCGTTTTACGATTCCATGTTGGTCAAAGTCACGTCGTGGGGCCGACGTTACGAAGACGCGTATCGTCGGATGCATCGCTGCTTGTTGGAGTTTCGGATACGAGGTGTGAAGACGAACATTCCGTTCTTGATCAAATTGATGGACCACAAAACGTTTCGAGCCGGCGAATGTACCACTCGCTTTATCGACGAAACGCCGTCGTTGTTCGAATTACCCAAACGCCGTGATCGAGCGACTCGTTTGCTAAAATTCTTGGCCGATATCATTGTCAACGGTAATTCGCTGGTCAAAGATCTGCCTCGATCCCAGCGCCGCACACCTGCCATTGTGCCCAAGTTTTCGCACGGCGCAACGCACCCCAAAGGAACTCGCGATAAACTCAAGGAATTAGGGCCTCGTGGATTTTCAAAATGGGTTTTGGATCAGAAGCCGCTACTGATTACCGACACCACATTTCGTGATGCGCACCAGTCCTTGTTGGCGACACGATTTCGCACATTCGATTTGATCCACATTGCAGAAGCCTATGCGCACACCTGTCCTCAGCTCTTTTCATTGGAAATGTGGGGCGGGGCCACGTTTGACACCTCCATGCGATTCCTGAAGGAATCACCTTGGGACCGACTGACGCACATGCGTCAAAAAGTGCCCAATATCTTATTTCAGATGCTGTTACGCGCTTCCAATGCAGTGGGCTATACCAACTATCCTGACAACGTAGTACAAGCGTTTGTGGCCGAAGCGGCCGACGCGGGCATTGACGTCTTCCGAGTATTCGATGCGTTGAACTGGGTGCCCAACATGCAAGTGGCCATGGACGCCGTACTGAAAACAGACGCCATTTGCGAAGCATCTATCTGCTATACCGGCGACATCCTTAATCCGCAAAGAACCAAATACAATCTCAAGTATTACGTCGAATTGGCCAAACAGCTGGAAAAAATGGGCGCGCATATTCTGGCCATCAAAGACATGGCAGGCCTGTGCAAACCAGAAGCGGCCAGCCTGCTGATCAAGACGCTGAAACAGGAAATCGGAATCCCCATTCATTTCCACACTCACGACACGGCTGGTATTCAAGCAGCCGCCATTTTGAACGGCGCGGAAGTCGACTTGGATATTGCCGACGCCGCCATGGCTCCCATGTCGGGCGGTACATCTCAGCCCAATCTAAATACAGTGGTGGAAGCGCTGCGATTTTCGGAACGAGCGACCGAATTGGACATTGAAAAACTGGATGCCATTGCCGACTATTGGCGAAGCGTTCGCGAATTTTATTCACCATTTGAAAGTCAAGTCTTGCCCGCCACAGCTGATCTGTACAAGCACGAAATGCCCGGCGGACAGTACACCAATCTTTATCAGCAAGCGCGAGCCTTAGGTCTGGCAGATCAATGGGCGCGAGTCTGCCAAGTGTATGCCGATGTCAATCAGATGTTTGGTGACATTGTCAAAGTCACTCCTACTTCCAAAGCTGTGGGTGACATGGCCTTGTTTATGGTTGCCAACGAACTGACCTGTGAAGATGTCATGAGCGGTCAACGCGAACTGGCCTATCCCGCTTCGGTGCTGGACTTGATCGGTGGCAACATGGGCCAACCTCCTGGTGGGTTTCCTCGTGATTTGCAGAAGCACATTCTGAAGGACCGCGTTGCCCTGACGAATCGCCCCGGTGAATCGCTGCCTGCTGCGGACTTCGATGCAACACGAGCAAAACTGCGAACGATTCTGGATGACGAACCTTCGCAGCGAGATGTCGTTTCTTATTTATTGTATCCCAAAGTGTTCGAAGACTTCGCCAAACACCAAAAAGAATTCTACGATCCCAGCGGGATGCCTACGTACGTCTTCTTTTTTGGCCAAGAGCCTGGCGAAGAGATCACCATCGAAATTGAAGAAGGAAAAACGCTGATTGTGAAGTATCTGACCATGGGCGAACCGCATCCCGATGGTCGGCGCACGGTCTTCTTTGAAGTCAACGGTGTGCCTCGAGATGTCAACGTGATGGACCATTCGCAGGAACCGGAAAACGCGCATGCAGTCAAAGCGGACGCTTCCGATCCAAAGCAAATCGGTTCGTCAATGCCCGGCATGGTAGTGACCGTCTCCGTGGCGGAAGGTGATACCGTCAAGAAGGGACAGAAGCTACTGAGCTTGGAAGCGATGAAGATGGAAACCAGCATCAACGCGGAATCGGACGGTAAAGTGGCCGAAGTTTTGGTCAAACCGGGTAGCCAAGTGGAAACGGGCGACCTGTTAGTGCGTTTGGAGTAAACAATCGGATGCCAAACGAATATGACGTCCAGCGTCTACGCAACGACACCTTTGTCGAACAGGTAGACCTGCTGGACGAAGTCGATTCGACCAATAGTTACGCAGCCAGAAAGCTCGTTGCGGAATTCACTGGTTCGACCCCTTGGCTGGTATTGGCGCAGCGACAAACCAGTGGCCGCGGCCGAGGTACTAATCAATGGTGGGCCGGTGATGGGAGTCTGGCGTTTTCGCTGATCGTAGACGCTCAAGACGTTCCGCCGGCGTCGTTGCCTATAGCGTCATTGACCGCGGGACTGGCCATGTGTCGAGCCATAGAACAAATGGCTCCGGCCGCAGACGTTGCGTTGAAATGGCCTAACGATGTGTATTTATTCGAACGCAAGGTGTGCGGAATTCTAATGGAACTTCCGCCCGTTCAGCCAGCGCGATTGATAATCGGCGTTGGCGTAAATGTCAACAATTCCCTGGGCGACGGTCCTGCCGAAATCCAGCGTACCGCCACTTCTTTGGTCGATCGTCTGGAGCTGGAATTTGATCGAACCGAAGTCCTGGTCCATGCGTTGCAGCAATTAGAACGCCATTTGGATTCGTTGCGAACCGGTGCCGACTCATTGGTCGATCAATGGCAAGCGTATTGTCTCCTTTCGGGCCGAACCGTTGAAATAGACGCGGCGGGCCAGCGAATTCATGGCCGGTGCTTGGGGATTGAAGCGGACGGAGCGCTCTTGGTTCGAACGCCCCAGGAAGACAAAAGGCTGTTTGGTGGAACCGTTGTTTCGTTTTACTAATCGCCGTGGCTATCCATCCATTCATTCAATTGGTTCTCACTCGCCCGGTCACTAGCTCAACTGCAATATCCGTGGCAGAAATTGGAACCTTGCCTCATAGCACTTCGGCACAGGAAAAAGATTGACTCGCCGCTGTACCTTGCCTTATCTTGACGGTCGCTCGTCCGCAATGGTGCAATTGGTGACGCAACCCAAGGAAATGAATATGAAGATGAGACCTGGTTTTATTGTGTATTTTGTCTTGGCATGGTGGGTCGGAAGTGTGCAGGCGCAACTCGTTGGATATTGGAACTTCGACGACAATGTGTTGGACATATCCGGAACTGGAAACGATGGCGAATTGATGGGCGCTCAGTATTCCGCTGATGTCCCAGCGGTTCTGGGGCAAGGAAAGTCATTAGAATTTGGAGCTCCCGAAGAACACGTCCTGATACCTGCGAGTGAATCATTGAATTCCAGTATTTTTACGCTTTCGATGTTCATTAAGGATGGAGGCCAGTTCAGCGGAATCAATCGGTTGACCAGTCGAGCTGGTGATACGTTTGAAACGGGCATCGATCTTGTGTTTGGCACGAATTCCCTTTCGTACTACAGTCCATCCAGTGCATGGAATACCACAACCGTTTTGCCTGAGCTAGATGAATGGCAACACGTTGCCTATGTTGCCGACGGTCAGAACATGGCTATTTATTTGGATGGTAGCCTGGAAGCCGAGGGACCATTTACGTCGTCTCCGACTGGCTTCATGCATATCGGAAACCGACACAATAATGTGGAAGGCTTCTTCGGACAGATGGACGATGTGGCGCTTTGGAATGTGGTACTACCCGAATCCTCCATTCTGGCGCTGGCATCCGGCACAAGCCCTTTGGAAGTGGAAGCACCGGATCCTCCACCGCCACCGGTTGAACCGATCATCCTGCAAACGGTTGTATCCAACATCGACTTATGGAAACAAAGTACACAAGTCGATTTTGGTGGTGACCTTGGCGAATGGTTCCCGGACGAGACTTCGCTGCCTGCAGCCGACACCTACACGTTGGAGCCTTTGCCCACCGCTTCAGATCTGATCGGGCATATTCATAATGCCGCCGACGTGCTGGACGCAGACGGAATCTTGGCTGATCCGGGAATTCAATATTTCCGGACGACGTTTGACCTGGAACAAACCAGCGGATTTACGACCAACATCCAGCTGGCAGTGGACAATGGAGCCCAACTGTACATCAACGGTGAATTTGTGGCTGAAGAAGTTTCGTTTGTGGTCGAAAACTGGAATTCGCCACTGCCAAGCGTCGATATTGATGCAACAGGCGCTATTGTCAGCGAAAAATTCGATACGGCCGCGGCCAGCTTTAATGGATGGCAACTAGGCGAAAATGAAATCGTCCTGGCCATTCGCAACCCAGATCCCGAAGGTGCTCCCGCAGGTGGCTTCGCCTTCCGCATGGACTTGATCTTACCCAACGGCATGCCAGGCGACTTCAATCTGAACGGTGAGCTAGACGTTGAAGACATTGATTTGCTGACAGCGGCCAGTGCCTCCGGAGACGGCAACGTTTCCTTTGACCTGACAAACGACGGCAAAGTGGACGATGCCGATGTCAGCACTTGGGCGGTTAGTCTCAAGAACACATGGATTGGTGACGCCAACGTGGACGGTGAATTCAATAGTTCTGACTTCGTGCAAGTCTTCACTGCAGGAAAATTCGAAACCAACCAATCGGCCGTCTGGTCCGAAGGGGATTGGAATGGTGATGGATTTTTCAACAGCAGTGATTTTGTGGTTGCCTTCACCGACGGAGGCTTCGAACTGGGGCCTCGTTCCGAAGTAGCCGCTGTCCCGGAACCAACAACCGCGGTTACCTTTATGGGGCTGTTGGGCATTCTGGCTCTGCGCCGTCGAACTCTGCGAATCAAATTCGCGAACGCGTTGCGTCGAAATTAGTTTGATTGACAAATTCGTGGGCGAACCAACTTGCATTCATAAGGTTCGCCCACAATTGTCCGGCCATTCTGTAACCATTTGCAATGATCAAATTCTCGACTGCAAAGCGAATGTTACGGAATCCTACTTCAACGTCGTTAGATACTCGACCACATTCACCAGATCGTCTTTGGTCATCAGGGAATGCAAATTCGCGGGCATCACAGAAATCGGTTGCTTGCTCATTTCTTCCACGTCATTCTTCGCAAACCTCTGAACAATGCCTTCCGCATTCTTGATTTCCACTTGGTCATCGGTTTCGCTGACCAATAGCCCGGTTGCCACATTGCCATCACTCAAGACAACTTGGTAGGTTTCATAGCTATGAGCGATCGCGGCGCTGGGGTAAAGGATCGATTCGAACATCGCTTGCTTGGTCAGCTTTTCGCCAATCTTGGCAAGACTCGGACCGACACTCTTTCCTTCATCTCCCACCTGATGACACTTTACGCACGTTCCGACTCCTGCAAACACAGTTCGCCCCGCAACGGCGTCACCTCGATGCCGCACCAGATCTTGAATCGCTGGCAGCGGAACCGCATCCTTAGACGCAGCCGCGGGGTACAGTTCCACCGCTTGGTTCTGAATATCACGGAACCGTGACGTCACTAGCGCGGCCGCCACCGCTTCGCTTAAGACATCAGGGACTTGTTGCTGTTTGGCCAAAGCCAACAACTGTTCGGCCCCTGAACGCAATTGGCCCAACGCCCGCACCGCTTGCCGACGCATTTCACTGCCTTGCTGATCGTCTTGCATCAATTCGGCAACTAACCGAGTGGCCTTGTTGTCAGACGAATTGCCTAACGCCTGTACCAGTGACAACTTGATGTCATCCGGCGCGTCGTTGATGGCAGACTGCAGCAATTCGGTTTGGTTCAATGCCAAGATCGCTCTAATCGCTTCCGTTCCCACTTGGTCGCTGGAATGATTCGCGGCCAAAGAAATCAAGTCGGCATAGCGACTTTCCACTCGAAACCTTCGCACCAGATCGACAAATTCCGTGGAATTGCCGGCTGCGTCCAACGCGTTTTGCAAGGCGGCAAGTTGTGTTGGATTCTGTAAATCAATCGACTCGATTCGATCCAGTGCCTCTTTGCGAACGAGCGCAATGCGTTCCGGACTCCCAGCCAGTTCACCGAATGCGATCTTCGCTAAGGCGGATTGCGTTCGATCACTGCGCTGAAAATCATACGAACGAAAATAGCGAATGACATCCTCGCTACTCGTTTCTGAATCCAGAATTAATTCGGCCAACAGATCGGGCGTCACGGTCGCTCGAGAACGCCAGATCAGATTTCTCTTAGCGGGTTCGCTAATCCGATCGGCCTTGGTGTGAATCACCTCGCCCAATTCATCCCAACGACCATCAGCGGCGATGCCGATGGCTTCCAAATACCAGCGGTCTTGGCCGTCATACTGAGCGGTCAATTCCGCCAATAGGTCCACCGCGGCAGGCCCCTTGATTTCGCGTAACGCCACCAAACATTCTCGGCGAACCTGCGGCGAAACGTCATTGACCAACTTCTTGACCACCGACAACGTATCCACATCTGGCAACTGACGAGCCAACCGCAGACCCACAATGCGAATGTCCGAATTGTCAGCGGAAGTGGCCAAATC
>JAGQOZ010000298.1 GCA_020426955.1 Planctomycetales bacterium | reverse complement strand
CACATCGTACGACACAGTAGTATCGGATCGATTCAGCCTAGAGCGACTGAAGCGGATATCCACAAGTGGAGCGAATTGCGATGTCGTTCTGAAATGGGATTGGAACGGCGTCTGCAATTGAACATTTCCGATGCTCTCAACGGTTTCGTGAACCGTGAGCGTGTAAACGGATTCTCTAACGTCAGCAACGGTCAACACTGCCGTTCGAGATTCAGGATCGTAGTTAACTCCCAGAATCCTGGCTTCCAAGCCATCCGAGTTGGCAAGTTGGTAATTCTCTGGATTCAGAACCGATCCGGGAGCGTTTGGATCTCCTACATACATGTCGTCACTAAAGACAACAGTTATCAGCGACAGGGGAAGTCCGACATTCGCATCGTTCGGCGGCGACGTTGCGATAACCGTCGGCGCTAAATGAGGCGTTAGGACGTCAACTTGATGGGATTGACTTACTAACACTCGTCCGTCGCTTGTCGTGATCACAACATCACCGCGGGTCCCGCGTGTAGCAGCGTCTAACTGACGACCAGTAGCGGTATCAATCATCGTAAGTTTGCCACCACTGCCATCGACGGCAATATTGTGGGAAACAAATAGCAATCCCTGAAGGTCCGTGTCGTCCTTTCCGAATGAGATTGAATCTACAGTCGCATCAAAGCGATACATCACTTCCGCTCGACGTCGGGGGTTAAATCGTACGATCGTTTCGCGATCAGGCCATGTTGAGGCCCAAAGCTGAGCTGTGGAATCGAAGGCTAGACTACCAAAACGCAAATTCAGGTCTCGGCTGAAACGGCGGAATGTAGCGTTATCAGGGTTGAAAACTTCGATACCACGGTTGGTGGTGACATAGATTTCGCCCGTATAGGGATGTACGGCAAGTGACATGGTCACTCCGTCTCCATGTCGTCCCACGATACTTCCGTCTATCGGATCGAGTTCCAGCAGCGGGCCTCCGCCTGTGGTTGCCCAAAGCCGTCCGTCGACGTCGAACGCAAGCCCAAAAATAGGCTGGTCCAAACGAGCAATTGGTTCGCCGACGTCGCCTCCGTTATTGGACACACGGAACAAGAGATTGCGAGCCGGGCCACCACTAATAATAAAAAAATCGTCATTAGTCTCAACGATTGCCATCGGACCAATTCCGGATGTGCTTGTTGGAATCCCGTTCGCAAAAGCTCTGGCTTGGAACGGTTGAAGCACGACTCCGTATTCCGCCTGATTGGCTGGCGGCGGCACACTTGGGATGGACTGTTCGGCACGCGTGAAAAGAGCACTGGGAGAAGGCTCCGGACTGGGTTCAATCAGTAGGCCGTAATTCGCGTCTGTGTTAGCATCTGATTGGGCTGCCCCTTGTACAACACCACCATCGTCCGCTACGGATCGGCCGACCTGCGGTTTTTCTCGGTTCCCGGAAGAATCGGTTGCGAGAGCTAAGAATTCATAGGTGTAACCTGGTTCACCAAGGAAAACGCGAGTCCCAACGGGCCCTTGAATTTGCCTCTCCCAAACTCGATAAGCGCCTCCGTCCGTTGAAACGTATAGTGTCACGTGCTTAAAACCAGAGCCTTCGTCCGGTTCCGTTGAATCCCATGAAACGGTGAAAGTGCTATCGTTTTGCGTAACTTCAAGCGTAGACGAAGGTGCTTGGTTATCTACCAGAAACCGGAGAGGCGTAGAGTCTTCAGGCGGAGCGTTGTTAAGTAATGCGCGAGCAGATGTTCTGACCTGAGATCCAGTTAGTGCGTCTTCCAAAACGCGAATTGTGTAGCCAATAGTCCCACTACCGTCACCTCTAGCGTTATTCGGTGGAAGAAGGCCTCGCGATGGATCCTGAATTAATTCACCTGTAAGTGGGTCAATTGCCTGCAGCAACCAGTTGGCAGTTCTCGATTCCAAGTCGACGCCAGCAGAAATTCGAAGAATGAATCCCCTTGTACGTGTGAAATCGCGATCTTCTTGGTAAAGAGCAAGGTCTTCCGGCAAATCGATCGAGATGTCACCAATTTGGAGATCGCCAAGGCGGAATGATCGCGGATCCAGACCTTCGCCGAAATTGGCGACAATACGTACTTCCGACGTGTGAGTGGGCGAAGCGGCATCGTTTTGAAATTGGATTGTAAATGGCAAATCCTGAGCGACAGGAACAAAGCCTCGACTTTCGGCTGTAAATGGTCCTGTTTGAGACACCAATCCCGTTTCATTTCCAGGTGTCGTAAGATAGTCAGCCAAATCCAAGGGAGAAACTTGAGGATCACCATCGGGTGTCACACCAGTAATGAGATAGTCCGGAGGCAGTGACGTGCGCGCTCCCCATGCGACCCAAGGAACATAAACTCGAAAGGTTTCGAAATATGTCTGAGCAAAGGCTTCGATTAGGTAGTCTTCTACTGTTTGAAAGGCGGGCGTATCATTTGCATTAGAGAGAATCGGGGGTAAAAGTTCAAAGGTTGGAGCCGAATACCCGATGGCATCTGGATCAATTGGTGCGAGCAGTTCTGGATCGTGACCGTACCATTCGCGAAGCTTGTCGAAAAAGACCGTAATATCGTCTTGATCAATGGAGTCACTGGCGTCTCCTGCGATAATACCCGCCCCAAGTGACGACATCAGGCTTACAAGTGGAATTCGCTCGCGAGTTGGAGGTGGGACGTCTTCCGGACGTAAAAGGCCGGAAACCGTAAGACCCTCGAAATACGCTTCTCGCCATGCATCCGCGTCAGCAGCCATCACCAAGAGTGCGGCAGGTACATCGCCAGAATCGTCCCGAAGAATGCCTTGACGAATCCGTTCCGCTTCCAAGGCGGCTTTGTCAATAAATTCTTCCCGAGTCAACGCTGTCGCGGCGGCAGTCACATGAAATTGGAACGGCACAAAGCCCTTAGTCAGCAGATCTGGCACTCCTCCGAATGCATCCCAAATGAGCCGAATGGATGGGTCAATTCGGTCAAGTCCTGCAGGACCGTCGTCAAGAACTCCTTCACGTTCGAGTGCCGGGAATGCGCCATACAGCTTTGTTTTTAGTTCCTCCCAAACATGGTCATTTAGTTCACGGAGACCGGGATAAGTCTGCGTAATAAACGATAGCCCAGTGAAACCATCGGCTGGTAAGTCCAAAACGTACCCGGGAGCCAACAGTTGGCCGTTTGTGTTTACTGCAGAATTCAAATTATCCCAGGGAATATTTGCAAGCTTGTCTGATTCGGGCGTGCCTCGCAGGTTGCTGGCAAAAGTCAGGAAGGGCAGTCCATACACATCTTTATTGACTCCCATTTCGGGAATTCCGATTTGGAAAAAGGTGTAAGGTGTATCCAAATTGGAAAGGCTTTGAAAAGCAACGCTGTAAAGCCCAGTGTCGCCTGCCATGATTATCCGTGGTCCCCCTAGACCAACAGTTACGTCTGGTTCGATAGCACGTTCGACCAAGAATCGATAAGGAACAATCGCCGAATTTCCATCTGGATTAGTCACTTGTACATCGTACAGCCCATGTGGTGCGCCCGTGAAATCAAACGTGGCCTTGATCGTGGTTGCGTCCAATACCTCCCACGATACTGGTGCGTATTCCGCGAAACCGGGACGCACCAGCTTGATAACTGCATCTTGATGAAAACGCGCACCGCGGATTGTCGTGGTGACATATTTGCTGTCACCACCCACATCCGTTTTTACATCGCTGATCGCCAAAGGAACGATTTCTGCGATGATCTGGATCGGCGTATCTGGCGCAGGTTCCTGGCGACCTCGGACAAGAATGAAATAGCTGCCCGGCTTCGTCGATGGAATTATTGCAAACGGTTCCGAGCCAAGCTGGAGCTCCGACGTTGCGTCGAATTGATTCAAATAGGGTGCTTCTTGATGCCGCACGTATAATTCGTGAACGGCATTGTCGCCTCCACCTTCCACGCTTACACGAAGAGTTTCACCCGCAGGCGCAATAACTTCGAACAATCGTTCTTGTCCTGGCGATAAAGTTGTGGTTGCAATAACGCCAAGCTGCAGCGCGTTGGACGCACTCGCCAATTCTGGGCCATATACAAGTTCACGGATACTTTGAACGCTTGCTGGTCCCACAGACGGAGAACTAGTAACAATCGCTACGATATCTTGGCTGACTGTTGCGTTGTTCGCATCTCCTTGGTCTTCGAAAACCTCATTAAAGATGTCGGTCCGAACAATGTATCGGTAATTGCCTGGCGTCAAAGCGGGTACATTTGCACGAAGCACTGACGAGTAATCATTACCAGGCAAGAGAGTACCAGTATGTGAGACTCGCCCTAAGAGCCGGTCATTGATATCCCAAATACCATCAAGTGACAGGTAAACACTGTCCGACCATGACCCAACAGCGGGTTCCATCTCGGAATTACGCACTGTCCAACTAACTTGAATTTCTTCGCCGACTTCCGCAATCGCAACACCGTCAATTCCTTGAACCCGCAGATCAGCAGGAGGAGGCGTTTCGATTACCACTGGAAGCGAACTCGCTCGTTCGTTGTTCTCACGACCGTTTTCAAAAACGTTACCAATCGGCGAGTAACGAGTATGGTCTGTCACAGGGATGACATACCAAGCGCCGAGCATGTCCGTTGGTAAATCGAGCGAAATTGTCTCGGAATAGCTATCTCCGGCACCCAACCCTGAACGATGGTCGATATATGCTAGAAAGCGATCAGCCTGAAGATCAAGACTTTGATCACGGGACAGGTAGATCAGGTCTCTCCACGATGACTCGGAATCAGGCGTGTCGCCATTTCCTCGGTTGGTGACCGTATATGTCAGTTCAAGAGATTGACCCTGAATCGCTCTGGAGGGGACCTGAACACGAGTAACTCGAAGATCCGGCGGTGCCGATAATGCAATCGGCAATTCGCGAACGATCAGATTATTTCCTTCATCCTGATACTCGGATACTCGTCCCCGTGCGAGGCTTCTGGCAGCATTTGATGCCAAATCCCACGGTGCAAGCGGATTGGGGCGCTCAAAGTCTACTCCAATCAGATCGAAGCCAATATCACTTTCTTGATTTCGCTCGGGATACGCAGGCGAATCGATGTATACCAAAAGATAAAACGTACCTTCAATTCCTTCTGGTAAACTGACTTGCAAATCGGAAGAATATGATTCTCCAGGAATAAGAATATTACTTTGGGATGATTCGCCGAGAAACAGGTCTTTGTTGTCGAGCGAGGCGTCTCGCGAAAGAAAGACGCGGTCAGTCCAAGCAGTTTCTCTTGTAGCTCGCGTGCCCAGATTGGTTACCGTGTAATTAACATCTAGAGTGCTGCCGGACACAGCACCAGGAGGAATAATGAGTTCAGTGACTTGTAGGTCTGGCTCGCGGTATTCAATATCGACTTTCTGAGAATGCAGATTATTCCGCGGATCTTCAAACGCCCAACGTTGAAAATATTCGACAAGTGAATCGTTTGATCCGCGATTCCCAGGCCACCACTCCGTCCTCAATATTCGCGATTCATATTTGTAGAAGTAGGGACTGAGATCATTGTGTGCATCCAAATGGATATGGAGATAGTATTCGCCACCTGAACCCTTCGGCCAAGTTGCGTTGAAAATCACTTCGTAGCTTTCACCGGGCGCCAGGTTACGATCGTTCAGATGAATGTGTTCACCTAAGTAAGACGCTCTATATCGATCAAAAACCGGATCGGCAGAAACCCAAAGAAAGTCTTTCCAGTACTTGGTATCAGACCATACCGGATAGTCACCGATATTCGTGACTGTATAGCGAATGACCGTGTTTTCGCCGGAAATATTGTCAGGTTCGAAAATCACATTCGAAATGACGAGATCGGCTGGTTCTGTCCGAACATCTGTTTCTACCAAACGACGGTTGTTGTCTTCATCGGATTCATCAACATCGAAATTGGTATCTGTCAGCACGACAATAAACTTGCCCTCCGCAGAAGGCGACAACCCAATTTCTAGATCATGTGAATATCCTTCCTGAGGTGCAACATCCGTGGATCTCATCAACTCCGCAAGCAAAATAGAATTTGCTTCGCGATCAAGTGGGTCTTCGTGATCTGTTAAATAGACTCTATCGCGATATCCTTTCGGAGCGACTCCATTCCCCAAATTCTCGACCCGAAAGCTCACATGGAATGTCTCGCCACCGGTTCCATTGGAATCCACAACAACATCGACCACCTCCAGATCTGGCTCGGTTACTAGAACCGCGATCGGCTTGGCCTTGTAGTTGTTGTTGTCAAGCTGATTTGGATCGTCAGGATTTTCATTTGTAACAAGAGTATCTTCTAGAACAACGTTGTACGGGTCGATCCACGGAGTAATGAACCAATTACCTGGTTCAATACCGTCTGGTATGGTAACGGCTTCTGTCACGTCGAAACCCGCGCTTCGCGCCAGCAGTTCAGGTCTCGTACGATTGACCGACTTAAGTAAGATGTCGCCGAGTCCAGGATGAGGTCGATCTCGATCTCGAGTTAACCAAAGCGTCTCGACCCAGGTTCGAACCAAAGTTGGACCGGAACCCAGATTTGTGACCGTATAAGTAACGTCGAATTCCGTCCCAGCGGCAACCTGGGAAGGAGCTTGAATCTCACCGACAACAAGATCCGGAAGGGGCAGAGGCTCTGCGAAAGTCTTGAATGCCGCAACATTATTGGATTCGTTAGGCCACTCATCAATCTGATTGTCGAAGTCTGGGACAACAAGGATAAAAACGTTGTTTCGGTAGCGTTCTGGTATTTGTACTGCATCGGTAAATGACTGATAGGGGTCGCCGTTTACGTCGATCGCGGAACCATTACGTAAGCTTGCCAGCAACAAATCGTCCCGAGAGAATACATTGTCCAGCGACAGGTACACCCGGTCCTGCCAAGTTCCATTCGCTTCAGCCGTACCACGATTGGCTACGGTGAATCCAACACTGACCAGTCCACCTGGAATGATTCTGTCTGGAGCGACTATCGATTCGACTTGGAGGTCAGGGCGAGGTTGAATCTTAACTTCCAATGGGAATTCGGCTTCCTTTGCATTGTTCTCTTGGCGGTCTACTTCAAACACTCCAGCATTGGCATTGGTGATCACCACGACTCGGAATAATCCATGCAGCTGCGGTGGCAGCAAAATATGCTCCGTGCGGGAATAGCTCAACCCCGGGCGTAGCGATCGAGTTGTTTGATAGGAACCCAGAAAAGTGCGATCACTGGTTTGAGTATTTTCCAGGTAGACGCGATCAATCCACGATCCGTCAGCAAACTCGTCTCCTTCGTTGACTACGGTCCATGTAACATCAATTCCCTCGCCTTCATTTGCAACCAATGGCGCGAAGACTTCAGAAACTTGCAAATCCGGCGAGGCACTAAGGGCGACGTTTATCGACGACGGCTTGGAATTGTTGTTGTCGTAGATAAACTCAAATGGTCCATTTCGGTATCCTGTTGTCACAACCGCAAAGAGCTCGCCCGACACACCATCCGGAACATCAATGAATCCGGTTCGCTGATAAGAATCACCGACAGCCAAATGACCAAAGTGCTCAAACAGCCTTTCCGTTCCAGAAACTGGATAAAGTCCCTCAGGGTCGAAAGCAAAATAGACGCGGTCAAGCCAAACGCCAACATTTGTTAAACCAATCCCGTT
>JAGQOZ010000297.1 GCA_020426955.1 Planctomycetales bacterium | reverse complement strand
AAAAGCAACATGCAAAAGGCTCCACGTCCAGAATCCCCAAAACCCGCCGAGCAATAGTCCAGACAGCGCGCCCAAGGCCAAACCTGCCGGGCCAATCTTGTTCGAATAGGTCTGCCAGGACATGGAGGTGGCCACAATAGCGCCCAACATTGCACCAACCGCCGTGGCAATCAACAGTGGCTTGCCCAAAGAATTTCTTTCGCCCAATTCGGTACGCTGGGCAAACCGATGTTGGCCAGGCGGAATTGCATGCACCGGCCGTTCGCGACGTTTGGCAAGCTGAGAATTCTTCTTTAGCTGCATGCCAACAACGTTCGCAAAGACATGAGCTGCCACAGCCAACAGCGTGGTCAGGGCCACCATGGCAACGGAAGGTGTCATTCGAGAAAGAGCTGCTGTTACCAGGCAAATCAGAAAAATGACGGCAAACAGCGACCGGAGCGTAAATCGAGGAGCTCGAAGTCCACCGTGCAACAAATCATCTTCCGGCTCAATCTCCATTGGGTTGCCTTATTTTTCCGAACTACATTAGAAACGCCAAATCAAGCACGACTATTCTCGTGAAGCAAGCTTTTCCTCTATTTTACGCGCAAAGTGTTATTTTCACATTGGTGAAAACATGAGATCATTCTGAAACAGTCCATTCCTCCCCCTTCTTCTCGGTACACCCTGAAAGGAACCGCATGAGCAACAACATCCTGGAGACCCTATCGCATGTGCTAGACGACAACGCCTTAAACGCACTAAGTTCGCAACTTGGTGCCGATCGTGACACCACAGAACGCGCCGTTTCGGCGGCGCTGCCAACGTTGTTAGGCGCGGTCGCTCGTCAAGCGGATTCGCCGCAGCAAGCCAACGCCTTTGAGTCAGCCATCCAGCGAGATCACGACGGAAGTGTTTTAGACAACGTTCACGGATTTTTAAACGGAGGTGGCGGAGCCGGTTCGGCAATTCTGGGACACCTTTTGGGTGGTCGACAGAATCGCGTCGAAAAGGGAGTGAGCCAGATGTCGGGTTTAGATTCTGGTTCGACCTCCAAGCTATTGGCAATGCTTGCTCCGTTGGTGATGGGAGCGATCGGGAAGCAAGCGAAAAGCGGTCAGATTCAGTCGGGAGGCCTGACCGATTTGCTTCGACAACAGCGAAGTCACGCGGAAAGCGCGGCTCCGACCGGACTACTCGGCCGACTTCTCGACGCGGACGGTGACGGCGATTTCGACCTGAGCGATATCATGAAACACGGAACGGGACTACTTGGAAGTTTTTTCCGCAGGCGCTAATTCCGAATTCTGGAACGGGCACGATGTAAGAACGGCAGCAAGGCGGTTCTAATTTGACAGATGGTTTTACTGCAGGGAACGCCATTGGCGGCGTTCCCGTATTTTTTGCAGGGACGCGACCATGTCTACATTGATTGCGTTATTAGTAATTGCATGTGCTGCGGGCATGATTGTGGCGTATCACGCCGGCTATCAGGCAGGTCAACGAGATGGATTTGCCGCAGGCGAAAAGCACGGCAAGAAGGAAGCTTCCGTCAAAGCTTTTGCGGTGGGCTACGACCGCGGTAAACATGATCGAGAAACCGAGAAAGCCAAATCGGAAGCCGCCGCCCCCAAACCCAAGAACGACGCCATCTGGAATATTCTACTGTGCGTGTCCGCGTTGGTTCTGATGGTACTGATTGTACTGATGATAAAGGCCTCACGGCCCTAGCGAAGTACGTAGGTTCCGACAAAAAGCCGCTCGTCGTCGACCAGCATGACATATCTTTCCCATAGACAATGACGATGACCAGTCCGTTTTGGAACAAATGCCATGAACATGTTGCGAAAACTATTTACTGAAGAAGATGCCGCAACGGCCGTTGAATACGCCGTGCTGTTGGCCCTAATTCTGATGGGCATGATCGGCGCCATAACCACGTTTGGTACAGAAACGGGCGGATTATGGGGCGGAATCGATGGAGACCTGCAGGCGACGCAATTCGGACAGAACTAAGACGTTGGCTAGTGACTTGGTCTATAGCAACTTCGTACACTGCGCAGGACCCATCGCTTCACCTCGATTCGCACTTTCAATTGCTGCAAAACAAAGCTGCAGGCTCTTCAGATTGCTAGAGGCCGCATTCCAAGGCTCTCGATTTTCTTCGATCGCGCACAGCAATTCCGCCATAGTACCGACGAATCCGTCATCGAACCAATTGCCGTCGAATGCCTTTTTAGCGAACCCAGCTTCGGTCCAAACTTGAACCTCCTGATCATTCAATCCTGGACCAATTGACCGAAGCGTCCCTTTCGTACCGCAAACAATGGTTCGATCTTCTTGACCCAACGCCACGGTAGCGTTGAACGACAGCCGCACTTGCGTTCCTTCATAGTCAATGATCACACTCGCCAAGAACGGTGGCTTCACCGTCTGCCCGGCAGCCATTCCCACACTCGCGAAGACGCGCCACGCAATCTTCCCGTCCATCATGGCCGTCACGATATCAAACCAATGGACGGCAAAATCGTACAGGATCAAATGGTGAATTTCTTCAAACGGCGTACCAGCCGTCCACATATGGTCCCACTGCATGCAAACGTCAATGGACGTAACATCGCCAATGATGCCCGCTTCAATCAGTTGGACTAAGTAGTGAAAATGTGGCGCCCAGCGACCGTTTTGATTGACCGCCAATTTGACGCCGTTTTGCTTGGCCGTGCGAACCAGCTGGCGGCCAATTTCCAAGTCCAACACAAATGGCTTTTGGCTCAACACGTGCTTTTTGGCTTCCAACGCATGCTGCACCAATGAAACTCGCGGTTCGGGATGCGTAGCAATATCGACTACTTCAATGTCTTCTCGATTTAAGACATCCTGATAGTCGGATGTGACCATTGCGTCGGGATAAAATTCGTCCCGCCGCTCGGACGCTCGTTCTATCTGCGTATCACAAATGGCCGCCACATCCAACCCCATGCGTCGATACGCCTTCAAATGATGAGCGGTAATGCCACCGGCTCCAATCAATCCGATCTTGGGCGAATACGACTTCGGCAAGGTCGCTCGATAAGGATAATCGGGCGGTTCTACTTCGTGCGAATCGGGAATTTTGCTCAATCCGTACTCTTCGTCGGACATCGTCTCAACCTTTCGTTCCAGAATTCTGGATCGCTTCTGTTTTGGTAACGGCGAATGGAAACTACTGTTCTATCAGCGGCAAGGTCTGCTGCGCCAAAGCACTCTGATAGGCCGTATCAACAATTTGCTGACCTATCCGAGAAACCACAGTCGACAGAGGCCCATCGACCGGCCGATCTTGCTGTAAACATGCCAGGAAATAGCCGATGGGGTTCGATTCGTCTTCAGGCAGCGTATCCACCGAAATGATTCGGCCCGCCACGTTGGTTCGATCCTGTACGCGAATGGTGTCTTCGTAATCGTAACTGCTGATCGTACCGTCCGAACCCACAATGACGAATCCGCATTTCGGCTGCGGCTGGTGCGTCCATGGGTCGGTAAAGGTTCCCCAACGCGTTTCAAACTTGGACAGCCCTGTTGGATACCGAGCCACCGTGATGCTGTGTTCATCGACTTCCAGTCCGGCCGGCGCATCCATCATGCAGGTGACTTCCGTTGGTTTTTGATTGTCCATATACCAAGTCCCCAACGTGGTACCGTATCCCAGATAATCCAACAATGAACCGCCGCCTAATTCCTTTTTGTAAAACCAGCTGGCATCTTTTTCTGCCGCCGTTGGTTCCTTCTCAATCTTATCGGCGCCGTGCCACAACGGGCCTCGATTGCCATCATAGAAATGCACTTGCTGAACGGTACCAATAGCGCCTTGGCGAACCAAACGATACGCCGTGACGTGCGAAGCGTACCACCGTAAGGGCCAGTTAATTGCCAATTGGCGACCATGATCTTGCATGGCGAGAATCATCCGGTCCGCATCGGCCAGTGATGAAGCAAACGGCTTTTCCATCAGAATATGGACGCCAAACGGTGCAATGCGCTCCGTCCACAACGCATGTTCCGCCGTAGAAGGACAAAGAACAACCATGTCCGGCCGAGTCTTTTCGATACACTGACGATAATCGGTGAAGACGTCGGTTCGCGAAATACCAAAATTGGAAATCGCCGCTTCCATTCGCTGTGGCTGTTCGTCAGAAATACCCACAATTTGTGCGGTTGGGTGATCCGCTACCATCCGCAGCAAATCACCCATGTGAAAATGATCAAAATTGATGCCGGCAATGCGCCACGTTCGAGCGGACATGCGGTCGCCTTTCAATTGCAGCGCTACAGTCGGCCCACTACTTACTTAACACGTATTCGGCTCGGCTGTTCATCCGGCGGTACATCACGCCGTGACCTGACAAGGCTTGACGATTTCACCTTGCGCGTCCATGACTCCCAAACGCGTGTTTTCAACCAACTTCAGCGCTTCTTCTACACCGTCTTTGTTTGTAAGAGCAATGTAAATGTTTCCTCGCATCGATGCCAGTCGACTGACAGCATTCGACAACGTCGCGGTGGTTTCTACTTCGATGATCAATTCGTCCAATTCGATATCAAAACCGTCGCCGGAATTGAAAGTCGCGCCGTAGCGTTTCGCAATGCGATTGGCTGTAGCGACATGCGCTTTGTTCTCTGCAGACATTGGGCCTCCTTCTCTGAACCACCAGTCACCATTGCCGACGAACGCTGTGATGCGCTCGGACTCGCGTGACTGCCTTAAGCCGAGTCATCACTATGAAAAAATTGCCTCATACCACGGTTTCAACGCTCTAGAGTGTCACTTCGCCGAAATTTCGTCAAGCATTTTTCGAAGTCGACTGCAAGTTGCCGACAAATGGACTACACTATGCGGCAAACGGATTTGGCTCTGGATTCAACCAATCCATCGTTTCACACCTTGGTAACGCTTTCCGGCGTCAACTGGCTACGAAAGATCTCCGATGCGTTTTGCCGAACGACAAAAGCATGCGCCCGCCATCTCTTTACGATTGACGCCGCTGTTTGTTCTGTTTTTGGCGGCCAGTGGTGGAATTCTTTTCGACCATGTTCTAGACGCACAACCGATAGCATTGCTAACAGCATTCGCCGGATGCTTGACGATTGGAACCCTAGCCCTTTGCACTCGGCGCATTCGCGCTGCGACGATTCTTGTATTGTTGACCGTAGCGCTGTTGTTTGCCATTCGTCACCACTTTCAATGGAACCTGTTTCCAGCGAATCACATCGCGTTGCGAACTATTCAACCCCAAGGCCAAGCCACTCGTTTACAAGCCGTCGTCTTGCAGGCTCCTCGCACCTTGCCAGAAAGCGATACCGACGTCTTGCAAACCATTCCCAGCGACGTTCGTTCCACCATGCTGGTGCGTGCGATTCGAGCGAATTCGTCGGACGATTGGATGGATGTCAGCGGCACGGTCCGAGTAACCATTGAAGGCGTGCCGGACCAAGTTCGCGCCGGTGACGGTGTGCAATTAACGGGCGTGTTACGCCGAATCGCACCCGCGCTGAACCCCGGCCAAATGGACTTCCAAAAATTTTATCGGCAAGACCGAATCCTGTGTCACTTGCTTGTCAGTCATGTCCAAAATGTTCAAGTCACTCAACGGAGATGGGGCGGATTCTTTGCTTTGATGGATCGAGCTCGCAATCATTTCAATCGAATTCTGCATCGCCACTTGGATCCACAGCAAGCCACGGTAGCCGCCGCGATCATCTTAGGCCAACGAGAATCCGTAGACCGAAGCATCATTGACCAGTTCATGGAAACCGGAACGCTGCATGTACTGGCCATAAGTGGCCTGCATGTAGGAATTGTGTCCGGAATTTTCCTACTGGCAGCCACTCGGAAAATCATTCCATTCCATTCGGGCACGCTAGCCGTCGTGGCGTTGGTGATGGCCTATGCGCTGCTGACGGGAAGTCGATCACCGGTATTACGAGCCAGTATTTTGGTAGCGATCGTGTGCAGTAGCTGGCTGACTCGCTTGCGAGCACATTCGTTTAATTCGCTTTCTGCGGCGGCTTTGGTCATATTGTTTCACAATCCGTGCGATCTGTTTTCGCCCGGAGCACAATTGTCGTTCATTGCCGTCGGAACCTTGTCGGCTGTCGCTCCATTCTTATTCTTGGGACCGCCCATCGATCCGTTAGACCGACTAATCTGGAAAACTCGGCCGCTGCCCGTGCGCATGATGCGAACATTTATCTATGGAGTTGTTCGAATGCTACTGGCCAGCGCCGCTGTCTGGCTGACCACGCTGCCAATCGTGGCCGCGAATTTTCATATTGTGTCGCCCTTAGCGATCCCGCTGAATCTAATTATCTGGTTGCCCGTCACCGTGATCATGTTGGCCGGTGGGCTAACGATCTTATTAGGCTTGGTCCTTCCACCTTTGGCCGCATTGCCAGCCGTGTTTTGCCACTGGGGCGTCACGGCGTTATTATCCCTTACCGATGATTGGCATCACTTAAGTGGTTCACATTTTTGGGTTGCCGGACCGCCGGCGTGGTGGCAGATTTCGTTCTACGGATTGGGATTCGGCATCTTGTGCACCCAGCGAAAATCCGCGGCCAACGTTTTAAGTCGTTTAGGATTTGTCGCCACCATGATCATTCCATTCGCGCATGGCATCTACCAACACGCCGTTCCCCGTCATGAAGTTCAATGCACGTTTGTGGCGGTTGGACATGGTTCGGCAGTGATCGTGCAGCTGCCAGCCGGCCAAACACTGCTGTACGATTCCGGTCGACTGGGATTTCCCAAACCGGCGGTGGACGCGGTGTCGCATGTGCTGTGGCATCGTCGCATTCGGCATCTGGACGCCGTGATTGTGTCACACGCGGACGCAGATCACTACAACGCCATTCCAGAAATCGCCGAACGCTTTTCCATGGGCATTGTCTACGCACCACCGCATGTACTGAAAGATGATTCGCCCGGAGTTGCATTGCTTCGGTCTGAAATGACCAGACACGGCATCCCGCTGAAAGAAATTGTCGCTGGTTCGAAGCTCAAGATCGGTGGCGACGTTTCGGCCAGCGTGCTACATCCCGTTCGCACCGAATTGGACGGCCCCGACAACATTAACAGCGTGGTCCTGTCGGTCGAATATCAGGGCCAGCGAATCATCTTGCCCGGTGATTTGGAGAACCCGGCGACCACTGCGCTGACACAGGCCTATCCCGGCCATTACCAAATCCTGATGGCTCCGCACCACGGCAGCCTGTCCAGCAGCCCGGACGAAATCCTGCGATGGACTACGCCGCAATCCGTGATCATCAGCGCCAGCGAAAAGGATGACGCGGACCAAATTGTCGCTCGGTACCAATCCACCGGCGCCACGGCACTCCATCTGGCGCGAAGCGGTGCTGTCGTGGTGCGTTTCCGAAACGATGCTTACCGCATCGAAACCTTTTTGCCTGTTGCCGAAGGAAAGTCGCCGACATTCGATACGAAAAACGACCATTCGCAATCAGCCAAAAATTTTACCCAAGTGGAATAGGTGTTTCGAAACTCGGAAACTTTTCCTTTCGATGCATAACAACCCAGGGAATTACGTTGAGCCCGTTCGCTGATATTCGCTAAGCTAATCGCATGAGACAGCGGCAACACTGGCCCTACGCCAATCCAAATCCTAGCC
>JAGQOZ010000296.1 GCA_020426955.1 Planctomycetales bacterium | reverse complement strand
GGGATTGTCTGGATCGTATCCGCCTTGGCGAAAGTACTGTGGTTCCACGTCGCTGATGTGCAAGAAACCATTGCGGCCTACGCCGAAATCGACAAAAGCGGCTTGGATACTGGGCTCCAGATTGACGATCTTGCCCTTGTAAATGTTTCCTACGTAGTTGTCTTGACTGGCGCGTTCAATATACAGTTCTTCTAGGCGCCCATCTTCAACAATGGCAATGCGGCATTCTTCGGGTTGTGCCACATTGATTAAAATCTCTTTCTTCATATCGTCTTGTCTTTCTTTCCTGGACAAGGCGACTTAGCGACAAGCAGTAACATGCGGTCATACGTATTCCTTTGCATTGGATAAAACGCTTCCGGCAAGTCGGACGTCGGTTCTGGCAAGCCAGTATCCTTCCTGTTCCAGGCTGTCTAGCCCCAGAACTTTCAGTACATCTCGCGGTCCGGCACTTGCGGTTCTTGAAAAACGCAATCGCATCTTGAGTAGACTGTCCACTAAAGTAAGGTCAACAACATCATGACGAATATCAATAGGCTCGTTTCGCTTACTGTTTTCCACGACACAGGAATCGGAATGAAGAAATGCTTCCATTCGCTCCTTAACGGTCGCTTGCCTTTCTGATGGGACAGTGATTTCATACGCCACGGATTCGAGCTTAGTCTTGGGCTGATTTTCAGCAATCTGTTCCACACTTCGAATGATCAATCCCTCCGGTGCCATGTCTTGCAACGTATGGAACACGGAGTCCGGATCTTGCGGATGACTGAGAATGACCTCCATGACTTCGTTTCTCCCTTCAATCCCGAGTGCCAACGCGGACACAAACGAAATCTTGGGGTGAGGATGGAATCCTTCAGTCATGGCCAAGGGGAGTTCTGCGCGCCGAAATAGTCTTTCCACAGCGCGCGCTAAGTCTCGGTGGCTAACTAGTCGTAAGTCACCTTGTTTACTAAAACGAATTCGTAATTTTTGCCGAAGCATCGACAAAACCGTTTCTAAATCTTGGTCCGCTGGGACCACATGAACTATTCGCAACAAAACGGTCGCATTTCTCCGTTGGTTGCCGAATGGTTCTGTTGTTTCCAATGAGCTTTTGGCCATCGTGGGCCTAGCCGCTTACATTTCCTTCTTCTTGTTCCGTCAAGTTGCGTAGTCGGGCATATTCAAGTCGCAAAAAATCACTCACTTGCTGACCGTTGTCCATCTCAAGGACTTTCATGGCTATTTCATTGCAATGACCAATCTCAGTCAAACGACATGCGTTTTTTACCTCAGGAATGGCTCCTGGCGGAATACTGAAACTTCGCAGTCCTAACCCTAGCAACAACGAAGTGTATATCGGATTTGCGCTCATTTGACCACATAGGGTCGCCGGAACCCCCTCCTTGATGGCAGCGTCAACCGTCATTTTGATCATTCTGATGACGGCTGGGTGTGACGCATCGTACAGATTCGCTACATCTCGGTTGCTGCGATCCACAGCCAGCGAATACTGGATCAAGTCATTCGTACCAATACTGATAAAGTCGACTTCTTTGACAAAGCGGTCCATCATTAAGACCACGGCGGGCACTTCCACCATCATGCCAATCTTGACGTCTCGATCAAACGGAATGCCTTCTTCTTCCAGATCTTCCATGATGTCAGCCAGGTAGAGTTTGGCTTGGCGAAGTTCCTGGATCGTGCTGATCAGTGGGAACATCAGGCTGACGTCGCCCAAGACGCTGGCTCGCAGGATCGCTCGCAACTGAGTCCGAAACAGTGGCAAATTGCGAAGCGAAAGCCGAATACTACGAAGTCCCAAGAATGGGTTCTTTTCGTCTTGATTCGACTGGCCTCGTCCCATTTTGTCGGCACCCAAGTCCAACGTTCGAATGACAACGGGCCGACCATCCATGGCTTTGATCACGTCCGTATACGCGTTGAGGTGGTCTTCTTCGGTGGGATCTTCTTCCGTGCCTAGGTACAAAAATTCGGTTCGATACAAACCAATTCCCGCCGCACGTCGATCCAAACACGCCTCGACTTCTCGAGGAAATTCGATGTTGGCCTTAATTTCCAGTTCCGTGCCATCCAGCGTGACGGCGGGCAGTTCTCGCAATGACTGCCATTCGGCTCGCTGCGTCTTGCGGCTGGCCGCCTGTTGCCGATATTTCTGGATGGTTTCTTCATCGGGATCCAGGATGACCAATCCGTTTTCACCATCCACAATGAGCGTGTCGCCGCCGGAGACATCGCTGAGGATGGGACCGGTGCCGACAATGGCTGGAAGTTCCAGGGCTTCTGCCACAATTGCGGTGTGACCACCGGGTCCGCCCAATTCGGAAACAAAGCCCAAAACAAAATTACGGTCTAGATTGGCGGTTTCGCTGGGCGTGAGATTGTGTGCCAGCACAATCACGGGCGACTTCAAATGCGACAGCTCTTCGCGCTGACGTCCCAGCAGTTCCTGCAACAATCGTCGCTCAATATCCACCACATCGTGAGCTCGTTCTGCCATATATTTGTTTTCCAGATTCTGGAAAACTTTGGCATAGCGCCGCAGGGTGCGACTGACGGCGTATTCGGGCGAATAGTGTCGACTTCGAATATGCGTTTCGATTTCGTTTTGCAGCTGTGGATCACATAGCATCTGCAATTGAGCGGAAAAGATGGCGCCGTACTGTTCACCCAATTGTTCGGCAACTTCTTGGCGATTCCGGTTCAACGCCGCCGATACCGCTTCCACGGAATGTCGAAAGCGGTCCAGTTCATCTTCCACGGCATCTCGGTCCACAAACCGATTAGGGATGCGGAACCCTTCTTGGTCCAGCACAAACGCTTCGCCAATGGCTACTCCGGGTGAAACGGCGATTCCCCTAAACGTCTGCATGTTTCCTGCACCAATCCTGCTGTGGAGCGAACGTCGCGAGGGCTTATTTCAAGGTAGGTCGAATTGGAATTGATGCAATGGATCAATCTTCATCAAAACCGCTGTTAACCAGAGCTGTCAAAGCCGCCAAGGCTTGTTCGGCGTCCGTTCCCGAAGTTCGAATTTCAAGCTGGGTACCTTGTTCCGCACCCAAAGTCAAAAGATTCAGAATGCTCTTCCCATCTACTTGTTGGTTATCTTTGACAATGGTTACCGACGCGTCGAATGACAGAGCCAGTCGGACAAATCGATCTGCCGGCCGCGCATGCAGACCCTGCCGATTTTTTATCGATACGGTGCCAGATACCGTAGCCTGGGATGCTTCCATTTCGTTCAACGGCCAGCTTCCTTACGATACGAACTGATTGTTGTCTGCCTCGTCCAGCAATTGAATGACATCCTGACTGGTCTTGGCTTGCTTCAAGAAACGACAGAACGTTTCATCACGAAGCTGCCGCGAAATATTCTCCAACGCGCGGAGATGATCACCAGGTCGATCAGGCGGCGAAATCAGCAGAAAGAATAGCTGCACTTTTTCACCGTCCAAACTATCAAAATCCACGCCATCTTCACTGACGGCCACGGTTCCCAATAGTTTGTCCACGGACGGATGCTTGGTATGCGGTACCGCAATGCCTCGGCCAATGCCGGTACTTCCCAATTCTTCGCGTTTCAGAATGGCCTTTAAAATGTCGTCCTTTTCGCCTTCCTTAACTTGGCCAGCGGCGACCAAGGCACTGACCATTTCTCGGATGACCGACTCTTTGTCGTCCGCATCTAATTGCATGCGAATCGCATCGCCACACACAAAATCTGAAAATTTCATCTCGCTTAAACCTTTCACCGGTCAGATTTGAATCAAACTGAAACACGGACTCCAATCAAAACCGAAAACTACACTTCTTCATTCTGTTCCGCTTCGCCTTCTTCCACAAGCTCGTTGTCGTCGGACGGCACGTCTTGATCCGCCAGCTCCGCGTTCACTCGCCGACCAAGATTGCGATGGTCGGTCATCTTCTGTTTATGCTTCCTCAGCTGTTTTTCCAGCTTTTGGACGGCCGATTCGACGGCACCGATCACGTTGACTGCGCTGTCTCGAGCGACAAAATCTTCGGCTAATTCAGCCGAAACGCGTATTTCCACTTCTGGCGCATCTTCTCGTTTCAGATCAACCGTCACATTCACGGCCGTAATTCGGTCGTAAAAACGTGACAACTTGCTGACTTTGGCTGTAATTCGATCCTGGGTGCCCTGGCTCAAATGGCCGTGCCTCATCGAGACATTCGTTTGCACATCCACCTCCGTGGCCGTTCAATAGAGTTATTAAAGAAAAAAACACTTCTAGAATTGGCATTCTATCGAGCTTCAAA
The DNA here is from genome assembly GCA_020426955.1 of Planctomycetales bacterium. Classification (GTDB taxonomy): domain Bacteria; phylum Planctomycetota; class Planctomycetia; order Pirellulales; family Pirellulaceae; genus JAGQOZ01. Next base: position 3,363 of record JAGQOZ010000296.1, on the reverse strand, counting down.
TGAGTCCACAAATGCAAATATCGACGGTTCGGGCCTAACCGAAAAGGCCCCAAATCGCCCTTGCCGTAAAGTACCCAAAAAAAAGAACGATCAGTGACATCGCCAAGCGCCGCCACAATGACGGTCGAATCACGTCGGGAAGTGATCTGGTGTTCAAATACAGTAAGACGACGCTGTATAGAAACATTACCCCACCATTCATGGACGCAGCGACCGTAATCTGCTTGATGGCCGAACCTGCGGTCATTAGCAGCCCTATCCCCAGCAAAATCGTTGCCCACAGGAATCCAAGGTAAATTCGGCTTTCCGAAAGGGATGTCTGATCGCGAAGCCAAACGGTTTTAACAATATTCGTGGAAATTCGACTCGTTGCATCCAAAATGCCAATTTCTGTTGTCAGCAAAACGGCAATGCCAATCACAATAAACGTTCCGCTGGCGATCGATCCAAGCTGACCCTGAATCACGTCCGCTTCGCCAAAAATAAAACTCAGGTCATGTTTCGCGAATTGATCTTCCCCAATCTGGCGGCTTCCGTCTCGGTGAAACACCAAACAATACGTGATCAGTGTCAAGGCAATTAAACAGACCAGGCACGTCACAAAAAAACTGAAAAAATGCTCCAGCGACGCATTTCGCCACCAAGTTTGCCAACGATCCAGATTGGCGCGGTTAATCGGAAAGAAAAAACCAATTTCGCTGGTCGCTTCCGCCTTTCCGGTGACTGGGCTGGTCAGTCGGCCAATGAATTTGCCCATTCCGTAGCCCTTTTCCTTAATGTAGTCGCTTTGTGCTAAATTCAACGTGCCTCCAGCACCGGCAAAGGCCAGAGCGCCCAGCAACATCTTGGCATCTAAGTCGGGGACATATTCGGGCGAACCAACCGTCACCACCGAACGGCTCATTTCGGCAACCGCTTCTGTTCGATCCGAAACCAAGAACAACGTCAGCCCCAGCACCAAAACAATGACCAGCGTCACCAGTACGAATTGGATGCGTTCTACGGTTTCGTAAATCACGGGCCCTGCCGTCAACAAGACGCCGCACGTCACCAATCCGACAATCGCCAACACCGTATCGTATTGGCTGTTGTGATGTTCTGCGCCCCAGAACAACCAAATGGCCAATTCGCCAGCACCGGTGGCCCACGCAGGAACCGCCCAAGGAATAATGTTCAGCAGCAAAAAGACGGGCGCCCACCATTTGCTCAAACGGCAAAAGCCTGTGACCGCCGTTTCACCCGTGGCCAGCGTCCACCGAGTGATCTCCATGTTGATCAGGTATTGCATGGCCACACCAAGAATGGCCGCCCAGAAAAAGACAAACCCACTGCGATAAGTGATGTATGGCCAGAGAATGAATTCGCCGCTGCCCAGCGCCATACCGGCCAAGATAATGCCTGGCCCCAGCATCTTGCGAACCGGAATCGCGTCCGGCAGATCGTGATATCGCATGGCCGGCAATTGGCCCGAACGAACAACATGATCGGGAACGACATCGCCCAACGCTACATTATCCGAGCCCTGCTGGTCCATCGAATCGTCTATCATTCCGCCACCTGTTTTCCTTTGTCGGTCCGAATACCTGTCGGGCCAATTCGCCTTCCACATGCATCACATCGCGAAAGCACGCCGCTCAATTTGACGCAAACGTCTGCGTCAAAAATTTTGCCACTTCGTCCCAATGATTCGCTGCCATTCTAAAATCAACATCCATCACTTTGATTCCGCCAATCCAGTTCTTAGAATCCGCCTGCGTCGCAGCCACTGCAGGCTCAACTCTAGAACGCGTCGTCACACCTTGGGCCAATGGGATCTGAGCACTTGGACCTTGTGCCAACGCAGATTCAATACGGGCCGAAAGCAAATAGTCCAATAGCAACTCTGCTTCGGCTGGATTTGGTCCGTTGCGAATGATGGCCAGCGAATTGGGAACGAACAACGTACCCATCTGGTCAGCGGCTTGATCCGGAAAAATGATTTCCACGGGTCGGCCTTGTTCCAGTTCGATAATCGCGTCGTCCGTGTCCGTAATACCGAAGGCAATTTGTCCGGAAGAAACCGCTTGAGCCACTTGCTTGTTGCCCGGAAAGATGCGCACGTTTTTTTGCAACTGCTGGTAAAACGTCTTGAATTCTGCTTCGCCCCACAAAGTTCTCAAGCAAGCGGCGTGCGTGGCGGTCGTGCCGAACAGCGGTTTGGCCATCCCCACTTGGTCTCGCCACTTGGGGTCAATCAAATCGTGCAGTGAATTGGGACGAGTCGCCTCACCTTCCGCAGGAAACCGTTCTGTATTCAGCAGTAATACTCGTGCACGTGCCGCTAGTCCGAACCATTCATCTTGCCGATCGCAAAATTCGTCTGGAAATTGGGCGCGATCAGCTGGATGTGCCGTCGCTAACAGGCCGGCGTTTTGGAGCCGAATGGTATTGATGATTTCGTTGTTCCAGAACAGATCGCAACGCGGCCGGTTACGTTCTGAAATCAAAATGCGGTTGGTCAGACCAGCGGTCTTGTTGGCCTCGGTATCAAAGAGTGCTCGGACCTTAATTCCGGTTTCCGCTTCAAATTGCTGAAAGATCGGTTCGGAAAACTCTTGATCCAGCGACGCATACACCACAACTTCCGGCTGAGGCCGACAGCCAGCCGCAACCACTAGACACGTCACTACAACAGCTATAGGCGTCAAAGGCCGCGACATTTTGATACCGCCAGACGAAACAGGCTACAATTACAAACAAACGAACCAACAGTGGGCCCGTATCTTAGCCTGATAATCCATGCATAATCAAATCGTCTCGGAGGAAAAACCAGTGCGTCTGCTTCGACCAAGCGTTCCCTGCTGGGCGATCGGCTTGGCGGTGCTGATTGGTTCGACCGTTTGGTCACAAGAAAAAGATGGGCTTCGCCATTTGCAAGGACAGCACGTTCACTTGGTGACCGATCTTCTGGATGACCAACGCACCACGGAATTGACTCGAGTGTTTGATCTTGCCGTACCGCAATGGTGCGAATATTTTCACGTTTCGCCGGAATCGGTAACCGACTGGAAAATCACGGCCTATTTGATTCGCAACCCGGTTCGCTTTCGAAACGCCGGCTTGCTACCGGCAGACTTGCCCGTGTTTCTGAATGGATTTCAACGAGGGCACGAAGTCTGGGTCAACGAACAGCCGGGTGACTATTACTTGCGTCACCTTCTTTTGCACGAAGGTACGCACGCGTTTCTGAGCACGCAGTTGGGCGGTACCGGCGCAGCTTGGTACAACGAAGGCGTGGCCGAACTTCTGGCCACGCATCGCTGGACTGACGGAAAGTTGTCACTAAACGCGAATCCCCATTCGAAAGACCAGTTTCCGTATTGG
>JAGQOZ010000295.1 GCA_020426955.1 Planctomycetales bacterium | reverse complement strand
AACGGATCGCTGGTTGCGAACGAACGTCGTTGGTGGCAGAATCCGCTAGCAGTGAGTGCAGCATTGATTAGACGGCGTTAATCATGTCCCAAGAATTGTCCGTTCCAGTACGAGCGGACGCGGTTCTGCGAACCTTATTCTTCGCGTTTTCGGGAGCACAAGCGATGGAGCGATTACGTTTAGGGAACATCTCTACCGTTGTGTGGTTTTGTATTCTGACGTCGATTTGTGGCACATTTGTGTCAGCACAAGATGTGTCGGGCCAGCTGGCAGAAACCGAACGAATGAATTCCGTTGTTGATCTGGCTGATGCTGCGCAGACGCTTGAGGAGAGGTCGCCGGACGAGCGAGTTTCTGGGGGAGCAGGATGGTCTTGGGCATACGGATGGGTCGGCGCGGTGTTTGTGTTTGGCATTGTTGCTGGCTTGTTCTTGAAGAGCTTCTTCGAATCGTACGGGAGACATCGGCGCAGCGGCGATCGGGCGCGAACGACTGACGAACAGGACGAAGACGAATTGTATCGTCAACTGGTTGGTTCACATTGGTCGGATCGAATCTATTGCCTGATGCCTCGTCGGTCGGGCCATCGACGCCGAACTCGCCAAGAAGATGATCCATGGTCAATGTGCCGTCGTTCTTGGCCCGCCAAATTGGCTGACGATGTGGTTTACGGATTCTTGCTGGTTTGCGAACAGGTCTATCGGCCTTTTCGCGCGGTCGGGCGACGTTGGTCGTTGATGCTGGATGACTATCTGGAGCAATTGCGTGCGTCCATTTCGGCCGCAAGGCAGCGTTCGGCCGGAACTCACGACCGAGTGTCACCCGATTTTCCCTTCATGCGAATCGAAGCGGACGAATTTCATCGCCCCGCCGCATCGTCTTCGCCGATTGACCATCATAAATCAGATCCGTTAACTTCAGCCGCCGAAGCGGACAGAACGGCAACCGCTCGGAACCCGACAGACTGACTGGCGAACGGTCAGACTGACTCGATTTTGAGTGTTTTCCAGTGCGAAATGCTTGACGTATAGAAGTGTCATTCGTATTTTGATGAAATCGCGCGGGGCAAGTGTGGCTGCCTTCAAAACTATCTAAACTCGCCGTTCGTTCGGCTGGAAGAACGCACCCACTGCGCTGCATCAGTGACAAGGTATCTTCGTATGGCCGGGTTCGTGCGAGTTCTGTTGTGTGGTTTGGCGTTGTTATCGCTGTGGTCCAATGGGGTGCATGCCGAATCAATCATTCCGTTTGGTTCGTCGTGGGAGTACCTCGAGATTTTGGATGGTCTTGACGGTGATCCTTCGCTGACTGACGGTGACTTTGTCGATACTTGGTTTTTGCCGACGTACAACACTAGCAGTCCCATTGATTGGGCCGGTCCGTCTGCGGCACCGTTTGCCTACGGCGATGCCGATGCCGATGGTAATCCCAATTCGGTGCATATCAACGCGTTCACTCCGGGCGATGCTGCCTTTGTCAGGCCCGTCGGCACGTTTTTGACGCAGCCGGCAGCGGGCAACCGATATACCACTTACTTTCGGCACACGTTCACGTTGGATGAAGCCGTCGAGAACGTTGGATTTTCGTTTCTGGCCGACGACGGCGCCAAGTTCTATCTGGACGGCAATGAAGTGACTTCGTTCAACTGCTGCGAGATTGCTGGGGTTGGCGAACCTGCTGCATTTGACGAATTTGCATCCGCAACCGGCATCGAAGATGGTTACTTGGTGGGCCGTTTCATGGATCAACTTTCGGCCGGCACGCACACGTTGGCGGTAGAAGTACATCAAGCTTCGACCACCTCATCCGACGTTGGCTTTAGCCTTCGCCTGTTTGACGGTTTTCAGCGCGGTGACTTTATTGAACCCGGAGACGACTGGAATTATTTCTTGGGATTTGACGAACCGTCAGACGGTTCGTTGGAATGGACAGAAGTTGGATTTGATGACGGTGACTGGGATATTGGCTCCGATGGATTTGGGTACGAACGTGACGGAGGTGGTCTGGAGCCACTGTTGGGAACGTTCTTGGATGATATGGAAGGGAGTTACACTTCGGTCTATCTGCGTCACGAATTTTCCGTCAATGATCCCAGTCTGTTTGATCAACTTCGTATGGAAATTGATTACGATGACGGCTTCTACGCCTATGTCAACGGTCAATTGGTATTCAGTTCGAATCCGCATCCCACCGGCGACGCTACCGAAGCAATTCCGTTTAATACGAATGGCACGGACATTGGCTTGGATCACGAATCGACCAATGCCAGTGGTGCAGGTGGTGCCGTGTTCGCGATTGATTTGAATGACTTTCCGAACTTGCTCAATGTCGGCGGCAATAACGTATTGGCGATTCACGGGATTAACCGAGACCCGAGTTCTGATTTTCTGATGGCTCAAATTGGTTTGATTGGCCTAGGCGGAATTGGTGACGACGACGTTCCCGCTGTGGACGGTGATTTCAATGGCAATGGGCAGTTGGACGCTGACGACATTGATTTGCTGTCAGCCGCAGTGCTGGCCAATTCGAATAATTTGGCGTTCGACGTCAATGGCGACGGATTGGTGACAGACGTCGATCGTCAAGAATGGGTCGAAGGGTTGTCCAATACGTATTTTGGCGATTCGAATTTGGACGGCCAATTCAATACCGGTGACTTTGTGTTGGTCTTTACGGCTGGCGAATATGAAGACGGTGTCGCTGGTAATTCGACTTGGGCCGAAGGCGATTGGAATGGCGACAAGGATTTTACGAGTGGTGACTTTGTGGTGGCATTTCAAGGACAAGGCTTTGAAGCGGGACCGCGCGGAGCCGTTTCTGCAGTTCCGGAACCTTCCAGCGTGCTGTTGGCGATGATCGGCATTCTGGCCATGTGTTGGGTGCGGCGGACCAGGAATCGCACCAACGCATAATCCGCCAGAAGCCGCATGGCGGTCTGGTTGGCAGCTGCCTAAAATCCGGTGTCCAGTTTTGTGAAACACAATGTAAGGTACCGGAATGTCAGTTTGGTCTGCGGATGACTTTCTTGTTTCTCAAGGTCCGTCGTCGGCGTCGGAAGTAGAAGTATTTGTCAAAGCGACCGCAGGTGCGTTGGCTGACGTTTTGCCGAAAAGTCGAGGCCGGATCAAAGGGCCCTACGTTCCAGGATCTCGAACGATTCCGGCGGCTCATGCCTTCCAGTTTGATGCCGGCCGCAATGCGTTGGTCGCCAATGTGCTGGAGCCGTGTTTTTGGTCAACGCACATGCCGTCGGCTTATCGCGTAGAAATTCAGACGCCGGACGAACAGGAGGTCCGATTTGAATGCGGATTGATTCGCATTGGCGTGCGAAACGAAAGCTTCTTCTTGAATGGTCGTCGATGGGTGTTTCGTGCGGTACGAGCGAATTCGTCTAGCTCGTTTGATTTGCCGTTGTTGGTGGAATTGCATTTGGGTGTCTATTTGCAACGTCCTTCGTTCGAATTCGTGCGATTGTGCAGTCAGCACGGTGTGCCGGTGATGGTCGAATGGTGTGATGCTGACGGAGATATCAACCAATTCATTGTTTCTTATTCCAAGCTGGGCGGCGTGGTTGGGTTTGCGGTGAACGGGCGCTGGCCAGATGCAGACTTACGGTCGCTTTCACCAAACCGGTTGTTTCTGACGGTCGGAAAAGATTGCGATGTCGATGTCGCTCACGGAAAAATCTTGGATGTCGATGTGGTACAGGAATTTGGAGATCGGCCGACCTGCCCGGTGATCTCCATTTCGCGGTCCGCCGCCGATTTTGACACCGCGAACCAGGTTCGCACCGCCTGTGAACGAATGCAGCGAGTCTTGGCGCCTCGTTTTGATTTGGCTGGTTACGTGAGTTAGCAAATCTAATCAACCGGGCTGCGGTAACGTGCTGGCGCTAGTGGTTTTGCTCGACTTTTTGTATACTTTTGGATTCGGTTGAACATTGCTTCGGAGAAGGAGAGCGTGTTGCGTTTACGAGCCATATTTTTGGGGCACGTGCAAGGCGTCGGATTTCGGTATTCGACCAGTCGAATGGCGACGGGATTCAAGGTGACCGGCTGCGTAAGAAACCTTTCGGATGGCAGTGTTGAATTGATTGCGGAAGGCGAAAAGTTGGAACTGCAGCGATTCTTGGATGAAATCAAGCAGGAGTTGCGGTCCCATATTCGAGACGTCAAACAAGAATGGCTGGATGCCAGTCACGAGTTTTCGTCGTTTGGTATTGGGCAAGAATGAGGCCCAAACCATCTTTCGAATTAAAGCGTACGGACAACATGGTATCGAACGGACAATATTGGTTTCGCAATATATCGTCACCCAGATAGGAATTTTTCATGTTCTTGGTTGCTGCTGTCGAACCGTGGCTCGTTGCTTGGTTAACTCCGCTTTGGCTGATCGCGGCCGGCTTGGCTTTGGGGTTGGGCGTGTTGCTTCTGGCCTGGGGCTGTTTATTTGTTGTTGCACGTCCGTTGGCCAAAGAAATTCCGTCCATAATTGGCGAAGGCGTGTTGTTTCCCTTGTTAGTGATTGTGGCGTTGCTAAGCATTTTTGGGGTTGTTGGTGCGTTCTTTGCGCCCAATCCGCAGGGCATGTTGGAATCGGTGGTGCGTCTGCCGTTCGGTGGAACTCGGCCACTTGTGACGGCCATCATTCCCGCCGGTACGGACGTGGAAGAGAATGAAGCCGTTCGCCATCCAGTGGAAGTAGGGTTTCGCGGTGACGAATTGAAACAGATGGATATTCGTTCCAACGAGATGGTCTTGGTAAGTGACGGTGCAACGGAAGAAGAAGCGATCAGTCCGCCAGTGGAAATTAACCCGATTGACGGATTCCAATGGAAGCGGCAGTCCAGTGTGGGAACTCCGTTTGAAGGCGAATTCGTTAAACGATTTTACGTCATGAATCTTTCGCCCAACGATGCGGAGGTGACGTTCGAAATAACAACAGGACCGGCGTTTCCTGAAGCGAAGATTATTCCGCTGACTGCGCTTTGTGTGATTGCGGTTTTTGGTCTCTATGTGGTGCAAGCTGTTTTCTTTCCCAAGGTTTCCGCGATTGCCTTGGCGACCACCAAGTCCGAATTAGCTCAGCCTCTGTTTCAAATCATTCTGATCCTAGGCATCTTTCTGATTCTGCTGTTTGTTGTTCTGCCGTACAACACATTCGGCGAAGACATCAAGATGTTCAAGATCACCGGATTGACCAGCATCATGATCCTTTCGATTGTGCAAGGTGTGTGGGCGGCCAGTAATTCCATTTCCGATGAAGTGGATGGGCGCACCGCATTGACGGTCATGTCAAAGCCGATTAGCCGTGCTCAGTTTATTATGGGCAAGTTTTCGGGCATCTTGTGGACCGTCATGTTGATGTTTGTTGTGCTGGGCGTTTGGCTGCTGATTTGGGTGGCTTATAAGCCGATTTACGACGCTCGCGAAATGGGCGCGGAGGTTCCTACTTGGGACTACACATTGGCTGAAGTTGTCAAAACGGTTCCCGGAATTGTCTTGGCGTTCTTAGAAGTCATTGTCATGGTGGCCATTAGCGTCGCCATTTCTACTCGACTACCGATGATGGCCAATTTTGCCATTTGCTTCACAATCTATTTGCTTGGCCATTTGATTCCGTTGATTGCGATGTCGGACGTTCAGTTCGCACCGGTGGTATTCATCGGGCAATTGATTGCGACGGTGTTGCCCGTATTGGATCACTTCAACATTCAAGCGGCCGTGGCGCAAGGCGCCGTTGTGCCGTGGTCATACATTGGCGTGTCGACCTTGTTGTGTTTGTTGTACAGCGGTATCGCGATGCTGTTGGCATTGATCTTGTTTGAAGACCGAGACTTAGCGTAGTCGATTGACGCGGAAGAATAGAATCGCGGCACAGCGCCTGTGACGCGAGCTAAATTTGCCAGCCACAGAGCTATTCTTCCGTGAGTGTTTCTTCTGCGGCCAATAGTCGTTCGACGGCTTCTTTTCCCGTCATTCCCAACGTGATTCCGTAGGCTTCGGCTTGCGGAGTGCAACCAACGATTTTTGCGTCGAACAGATCCTCGGGTTCGCACAACGGGTGTTCTGGCGTTCCTTTGGCGATGGCGATAGCCTGTCCGAATTCGGCCGGTGTATCTAGAGCGTAGATCCCGCAGCCGACGATTCCGGCCTTCGTCAAGATGGAGCAATACTGTCCTTTGTGCCATCGATGGCTCATGCCAATGGCAGTGCCGTTGTCAAACTGAAGTTCGCGGCTGGAAGTCCGCGGAATCACATTCGCCATCGCTTTTCCTTTCTTCTACGCAAGCATTTCTTTCGAATTGTACCGACTTCGTTCGACTTTGCATCAGGCAATGCGTTCTGGTGGAAACTGTGTTTTTAGTCAAGGAAATTCTTGTGAGGGGCCAAGTCGTGTCGAAATGGCTGTTTTTCCGAGTACATTCCGGCGCTGAAGACGTTAAAGGAGATTCGACGAGCCGGAGCGAAATGCAAAGATGTATTAGCGGAAAAGTTACCTGCGACAAGCAAGAATCGAGATGCGAAGAAAACGTTCCTGTATTTTTGACGTGTTAGAGAATCGATGGTTGTTGTCGTGCAATCTAGGGTCGGAGCACATGGCATCACAGGCTCCTGCGGTTTCGTTGGAGGTGCAGGCGGCAAACGTCTACGTACCGGGTGTGCCGTATGTGGTGCAGGTCACGCTACGGGATGCGTCCGGTTGTATTCCTCGATATATCTGGAATTCTTCCGCTCGGCTTCTGGTCGCCGACGAATCGTATGACATTGATCTGGTAAATGGACGAGGAAGTATTGCCGTTGCGTTGCCTGAAGTTCAAGAATCAGTGCCACTGAGTGTTCAATGGAATGAAATCGTTCAACAAACGGACGTAATGTTCGAAAATTTGGCGAATGCTACAAAGATTTCTGGCACTATTACAGAGGAAAACGCGGTATGGTCCGGAATCATCGAAGTGACCGGTGATGTTGTGATTGCGGCCGGCTCTACTTTGCGAATCGAACCGGGGACGGTCGTCATTATGGATAGTCAGCCAATTCGATCTGGCGTGCTCGCGCCGCAGCTGGAAGTTGTTGGCAATCTGATTGTCGAAGGGAGCCAACAGCAACCAGTTTCCTTTACATCGACTAGCTTAGCAGAAGCGTGGGGTGAAATTGACGTGAACGGTGGAAATGCCGTTTTTTCGCACACTGTGATCACGCATGCCGGGAATTCGCCTCGAGGAGGTCACACCGGTTCGGGGCCGGCGATTCGTTTACGCGACAGCGGAATGCTGGAAATGCAATCCAGTAGTGTGACGGACATCTACGGAAAGATCATGCAGGCCAGTTCTGGGACCGCGTTATTTCATGATTCGTTGTTGTCGCGAGCGGTCATGGGACCTGAGATCGAGAATACTCAGTTGGACTTGCAGGAAACATGGATCGTAGACATGGCAGGGCGGTTTCATCACAACATGACCGTGGACGATAACGACGGAATCTATTTGCACGAACAATCTGACGGTCAAACAATTCGTTTGTCTGGCGGAGTCTTGGCAGGTGCTCAGGATGACGGCATGGATACACTGGGTTCGGATATTTCTGTCTCGGACTTCATTGTTCGCGACATTGCCGACAAAGGGCTCAGTATTTTTAACGGCAGTGTCCAGT
>JAGQOZ010000294.1 GCA_020426955.1 Planctomycetales bacterium | reverse complement strand
GCTTGAAAGTCAGCTTCGCGACCAGCCGTTATCCGAAAACTCGTTTGAATACTCATTGTTGGCCAACGTCTATACGCAACTTGGTCGTGCCCAATCGGATTTTGGCGATACGACTTCGGCAATGAAACTGTTTGAGAATGCGGTGAACGTGCAACAAGCATTGTTGGCGTTGTACCCGAACGAGCCGGAACGAGAATTCGAACTGGCGGCAACTCGCAACAACATGGGGCTTGTTGCGTCTGCGCAAAATCAATTTGGCACAGCGAGCCTGCATTTGATGCAGGCCGAAAACACACTTCGATCCTTGATACAGCGTTTTCCCGAAATGCGTGAATACCGTCAGAACTTGGCTGCCACACAATTGAATTTGGCAGAACTTTACGGAGCACATCGACAATGGCATCTCGCATTGCCGCTAATTCAAGATGTAATCGCGAACGCGAAGTACCTTGTGGAAGACTCGCTAGAAAATCCAGAGTCTCTGCTGATGCAAACAGCGGCCTATCGAATTCTGGCGAGGACATACTACCAAACCGGACAATTTGAATACGCCGAAATGGCTCGTGGATCGGCGGAAAATGGTCTCGCTGAGCTTTCTGCCCGCTTCACCGACATGCCGGAGCTTCTGCATGAACAAAGTTTGTTGAGTAAGGAGCCATTTCGTTTTGAATAGCGTTGGTGGGTCGTATCAAACTTAATGTGGTTTGCGCTTTCGCTGGAGCTTGTTAAGCCGTTGTAGCCTGTGCGAGGGCTGTTCACAGGCCGGACTGCAATAGGTCACGAAAATGGTGCGTAAATTGATTTTTTTCGTTTCTTGTCCTGTCCACGCTCCATCCGACGGAAATGCCGTCGTACAATATTTGAGTGCAACAGTAGATTTAGAATCTTAAATCCGAAACAGTGATGAGTTGCCAGAAAGCTCAGACAAGATCTGCTTCAGTCGGCGAACAGCACGAACGTAACGCATTGCCGCAGCTTTTTCCTGGATTTCAAGTGCGAGGGCAGTTTCACGCGGAGACATTTGTTCGAAGTGCCTCAACAGTAAAACTTCTCTGTCAATCGGATCCATTGATTCCAATGCCATTCGGACGCGTTCGCGAACTTCGTCTAATGCGAACGCGCTGCTGGGTGACGGTTCGTTCGCCACTAGCGAGTTGACGATTAGGGCACTCGTCGAATCGGCAAAGCCAGCCGTCCAATAAGTGACGTCACGTTGCGCATCTCGCATTTTGGTCCCCAGATGAAAGCGGTGTAATTCCAGAATCTTGTTTCGCGCAACACCGCTTAGCCAGACATAGAAAGGCAAATGTGCCGACTTGGTCTGATAGTTGGCCAGATGGCTCCATGCCTCTAGGTAGATTTCCTGCAAGACATCGGATTCATCCAGTCTGCCCTTGAGTCGGCGATCAAGGCGGAAGGTCACCAGCTTTCGTAGTCGTTCAGAAAACAGAACGATAAGTGAATCCCAGCAAGTACTTTCTCCTGCCAACGCACGGCTCACCAGATCGTCGGCTTCAGGATTGTGAGGATCCATAATGACTTTACGCTTGAAACTTTTGCGTGTTACTAATTCCGCTCGTTGCGCAATTACTAAATACAGCGACCATGATTGTATCAGGTTCGCCAAAGCGAGGTTCAATCCCCGTCGCTTGATGATTCATGATTTTTCGTAACGCCGTCTGGGGAGTGTATCCAAGGGTTGGATGAACCGAAATGGCGTTTGATGTGCCCAATTCTAGTGGAGCCAAGAACATGTTTACTGTTAGACACAATGTACCGAGATTCTGTGCTGGGATGACGTTTTTTGTCGTGTTGCTATTCGTCCACAAGGTTCAGAGCGAGATCACGGTGCAAAAAGTTGGCGACCCCATCTTCGACGTTGTTGATACTCACTTGTTCTCTGCGCCCACGGATATTTTTCCTGCTTTGTTTCCGGACCACTTTCCACGAGCTCCACACGTCGATTTTACAACCGAGTTTACTCGTGGACTCCAGCAAAACGGAATCGCGGATCAGAATTTATTTCAAATCGCGGATTTCACCGCACCCAGCGCAGTCCATCTTGGGTACGTGATCGTTCCAGGAGTTGATGCACCGCAAGGGACTACGCAGGACGGCGACTCGATTGGAATTATTCCGAATGCCATCCTCCCTATTTCGATTTCGGGTGATGTTTTTCGTGATGGCGTATTGTTCGAACAAAACGCTTTTGGGTTGAACCTGCCTCCGATTGATGGATTCGACGGACGTAGTCATTTTGTTGTGGAAAACTGGGAGAACAGTGACTTTGCACCTCCCGGGTTGCCAACCTTGGCTGGTGACTACCAATACGTGCTGAAGATTCGCGACACAGCCAACGCAGGTTTTGACATGGTAGGCACGTTTTCGGTAGTTCCAGAACCGTCCAATATGAGCCTCATGGTTCCGATACTGTTCATTCTTGGTCTGTTTCGACACACCTTATTCGCATCGGTTGATGTATTCATCCGACGTACGCATTGATTAGCCGAACATCTCCATCGATTCACCTAGGAAAGCAAAAAGCCGCATTCGCATTCGAACGCGGCTTTGGCTTTTCCATAGGTTCTTCGGCAATTATTTTCGGCGACGAAGGACGAACACGCTGAGCAACCCTGCGAAAACGAGCAGCGAACCGGTCGGTTCGGGAACTTGCGTCAACGTGAGGTCATTGATGTAGGCGAAATCCGCCAAGCCTGTATCGTTGACAGAAATGGATAACGATACGGGCGAACCATCAGTGGTGAAGTCGGTCGAGAATTGTGAGTAAGCAGTGTTGCCACCGTTGCCAGCGCTGTGAGCAAAGTCGGCAACAACGATCGGATCACCAGTTGCTTGGAAGGTCAACACGGCAGGCGCCAGCTGATTACCATTCGTCACTCCACTGCCGCCGTCGTGATGTGTCGAGAGCCAAGAATATTGACCGGCAGCCAAACCGGAAACGGTGACTTGCAGCGTGACGTCTTGGCCGCCGTTTCGCGAATCGGCACCAATCCAATCATTCACGGATTCAGACGCGGCTCCATTACGAGTTACCGAGCGAAAGTCGGCTGCACCGTCCGGTAGATTGAGCGCGTTCAACGTGATAGTAAAGTCGGACCCAATGTCAGATCCGCCGGCGGCTTGCTGATCGGCAATGGTGAATAGCACGCCTGCTGCGTCAGGCAAGACTTGATTGGTGTTCTCAAACGCCAATGTCCCTGGAGCTGTTGTGCCGCCGGTCGGTTGGAAATCGACGGTGGCCGAACCTGCGAGTGCGGGTGCTGCCCAAATAAGAGCTGCCGAGATTCCGGCAGCAATGAATGAATGTTTCACGAGTCTCTCCCGTAAGTAAGTCATAGAATCGTTCATGGTCAACATATCGAGCGGTTTGAGCGTAACCGCTGGAAGTCAGCCAAGCAAGCAATGGCAAGTCGATTGTGACGCAATCGGATCAATTCTAGTTGCACGAATGTCAGACATCGATTGCCGCTGTCAATGAAACTTAACGTTTGGTGCACCACCTGACGTGGCGATCAACATCGTTATCGCACAGCAGCGCCTGGACGGCGACTTTTCCACGGCAGATTTTGTAGACACATTCCAAGTTCAAGTAGGCGATCTCGCTATTCGGGCGTCGTTGCCGTGACGGAAATGAGTTTCATGATTACTTTGTCATAAACCACAAAGGCTGCGACCAAGAAAATGGCAATCGAACTGAGCCACAAGGCAATGTCATAGAACAATGATGGTCGAAGTCGTGCGTCGGCTTGGTAGTAGCGAAAATAGATGGCCGCAAAAACGACAATCAACAAAATCACCACGGTCGCCAAGCCACCAATGATCACCATCATCGCCGGTTCGCCAATGAACAGAAAGAGAACGGCCCAGGCGAAAGGAATGATCCAAGCGGCGATGCTGATCGCTTTGCGGCGAGCGGCGATTTCGTGAAAATCGAACATGCCGATGCGACCGAACGCATCAGAAAACAGCCGAGACCACGCGGCTAGGGCGGCCAGCAATGTCGAATACAACACCACGATCGCTCCGGCAATGAACATCGGTTTCGCCCACGGGCGCTGCAGCGTGTCCGTGTACATGTTGCCCAGGATATTGACCAAGTCCTTCCCTTCCGGAACTAATGACTGACGATGCAATACGGCGGCGCCCAGCAGGTAAAACATGACCGTCATGGCAGTGTAAGCGATCATGGCCAATGTGGCGTCCAAATACATGATGCGAATCCATCCTTTCGCTCGGCGCGCCCAATCGGCCGAATCGTTCTTGGGGCCAGTGTATTTGGCGTAACCTTTCTCAATCAGCCAGTAGTTGTATGCCATGATTTCGTCTCCACCTACGCCCGTGATCCCAAAGGCGCCCATGGCCACCAGAATCACTTTCCAGTCAGACGGAATGGACGGAATCAGACCTGACGCAAATTCGTCACCGGTAATGGCCATCGGAGTCCCTTGCAACGCAATCAATGACGCCAAGGTGAATAGCGTGAACGCTCCGATCAGCACCAGCGAAATCTTTTCGATCAACAAGTAGTATCCCTGAAAGACCAGCAATGAAACTGAGGCTCCTAAGGCAAACAGGCCAATCGCATAAGCCGGCGATGTCTTCAGCCCTGGGAAGACTTCGGCGAACGCCAGTAACACCGTTCCCAGGATTCCGCTCACCTGCATCATCTTGGCAATCATCAGAATCAGCCAAGTCCAGATGGTCCAGTTCGCTTTGCCGATGCGAGGCCCCGGCAGCGAATTGAACGACGCCATGGTCGACTGGCCCGAACAAATCGCATGTTTGCCAAATTCCAGTTGCACCGCTACTTTCACAAAGCAACTGAAAATAATAAACCACATCAAGGCAAAGCCCGCTTTGGCTCCAGCCAGCGTGGTGGCAATCAGTTCGCCCGAACCAACAATCGACGCGGACAAGATAAAACCGGGGCCAACATATTTCAGGCTGCCCCAGATCGTCGTGGGCGGATCTAAAACATGGTCGTCGTGCAGCGAATAAGGATCAGACTTGGTCATTAGGTTGGGCTCGACTGGGTTGGTAGGTTCGAACGCAGGCTCCCCATCATACCGAAAAAAATGGCCGGCGTGGCGTAGCGATTTGTATTTGCGAATTTCGCCAGTCTGAGTATCACGGGAAGACCAAATCTTGAATTTGGTAATGGACGAGGTTACGAGTCCCTGCACACCGGACTCGTTGCCTCGTCCACTACGGATTTCTTTGGACTCGTCGCCTCGTCCACTACGGATTTCTTTGGACTCGTCGCCTCGTCCACTACGGATTTCTTCGTCGCTTCGTCGCTTCGTCCAAGACGCAATTCGCAGCGAATGACGCGAAAATTGGTTCGCTTGGGCGAGTTCCATTTCCTGACTTGACTTTGCCTATGGTTGTCGGTAATGTGATGCCGACGAATGTAGGTAGTAGGATCTTTATGTTTCGGCCCAGGAGCGAAATGAAAAATGAGTGCCAAGAAAAAGTTGCCGGCGTTGACCGAGCCGCAGTTGGAGATCATGGACGTCTTGTGGGGACAAGGCAAGGGAACGGTAGCATCGGTGTGGAATGCCATTCGAAGCCGTCGCCCGGTCGCTCGGAATACCGTGCAGACCACTCTGGTTCGCATGGAAGAGAAGGGTTACTTGCGGCACAAGGAAGAAGGGAACGCGTTTGTGTATTCTCCCACTTGCAAACGAGAAACCGTGCTGGGAGGCATGCTGCAAGGTTTGGTGGATACGGCCTTTTCTGGTTCTACGGCCGGCTTGGTGTTGACGCTGTTGGATAAGCAAGATCTGTCGGACGACGATGTCGCTCGGATACAAGCCCTGCTGGACGATCACAAACAGAGAAACAAGAAAGGGTAGTGCCATGATCACCACGTTTTCATTTCTGCTTTTTGCATCGGTGCTTGTTACCGTGTTGATTGGACCGCTCTGGCTAACACGACGCTTGCTACAGCGACACATTGCGGCAAACTACTTTCTTCATTTGACGATCACGTATCTGTTGTTGTTGACGCCGCTGCTGTGGTGGTGGCCGGCAGACGGAAAGACGCAGCTGGCTGGAAGCGAAAATGAGGAATCCACCGCCGCCGTTGAACTCGCAAGCGACGTGGACCACTCGGACGCGGTGGATTCACCGCTCCAATTGCCTGCGAATGAGACAACGACTTCCGTCCCAGAAGCAGCGACGCCGTTACAGCCGTCGTTTGCGACGCTTAGCGAAGCCAATTTGCCGGAAACAACGGGTTCGGCAGAAAATGTTTCTACGGCAGAAGAATCAATCGTTGGTTCGCCCCGTGGGATTCTTTCATTTTGCTCGCGGATCCTAGAACAATGGAAAAGTGTCACCTGGGGACGCTACGTACTGCTGGTGTGGCTGATCGGGGTTGGGTTATCGCTGCTGCGGTTGTCGACCGGGTTGCTGCGTTGCTGGCGATTGGTCCAGCGTTGTCGACCGAATGGCGACGACGATTGGAATCAGACGGCGGAAGCGGTTTTGCAGCGGCTGAAGATGACCAAGCGTCCCGTCTTGTGTTATTCGAACGAAGTCGGTTCGCCCGTGGTGTTGCGATGGCCGATGTCCGTGGTGTTGCTGCCCGAATCGCTATCGACGGCCGGTGCATCGGAACGCATGGCCACGCTGCTACACGAATTCGCGCATCTGCGATACCGACATCACTGGCATCACTTGGCGGCTCGATGTTTGCAGACGCTTTACTGGTTTCATCCGTTCGTGCATTGGTTGCAGCCCAGTTTGGCTGCGGCCATGGAGGAATGGACGGACAACGTGGCACTCGATTCCATTTCCGCGAACGACTACGCTCAATCATTGCTGAACGTGGCCGTGCATCGTCGGCGAACGGCGTTGATGCTGGCATGTGGTATGCATGACGGACGAATGGATCTGGAAAAACGGATCGTTCGATTATTGAACCATGGTCGAAACACATCGTACCGACTGAATCGTCGTATGCTGACATTTGGCTGCGTGACCGCGTTCGGGATCAGTTGGGCCGCGACGATGCTTGCCGCAGCGATGCAAACTTCGCCCTCGAGCGAACCGGCGCCAACATCGTTTGCGGATTGGGAAAGATCACCGGGGAACGAACAAGAAAAGGACGACGCATCTTCTTTGCCGAACCAAGATAATTCGACGGTATTGGCCGATTTTTTGCCGGAAGCGACACGAGCGTTTGTGGAGTTTCGCCACATTCCCGAAAAAATGCCGTCGCCAACGAATCGAGGCGAAATGATTTCTCGTTCTGCCTGGATCAAATCGCAAGTCCATCGTTACTTGGGTGTCCCCTACGGCGAACTAGCCGGCACGTTGGAACAAACGTTTGACGTAATGGTGGATCAGACGCAGGGCCGCATTTGTGTGGCGGTGGTGAATGTTGCTCGCCAGAAAAACCGTGCGGGTCAGAAATGTCTGGCGTTTGTGTGTGATGCACACAGCGTGCAGGCTGCCGGCAAACTATGGCAAGAGATGCTCGCCGTGGCCGAACCAGCAGTACAGGGGATGGCGAGTGAAATTCGTGGACCGGTGCTGATGTGGTCGTATCACCCGACTCATTTCTCTATCGATTCGATATTGCCGGCCCAGAGACTACGCACGGCGCGTATGTTTGGCCAGGCGACTAC
>JAGQOZ010000293.1 GCA_020426955.1 Planctomycetales bacterium | reverse complement strand
GTCCCGCTATTGACATTCGAACGAACAAGCATTCGGTCTTTTGCATCATGAAAACAAGCAACGCAGCGATAAAGAACAATGAATCGAAGTTGGCAATACGCGAATTCGTTCGCTTGGCAGCGCCGGAAATTCGCTGGAGTCTTAGAATTTTACTTAATCGGACAGCGCTAGGATTGGTGCGCAGTCCCGCAAACAAAATTCCAACGTAGCGAAGGCTATTTGATTTTCCAAGCAACCAGCCATTCGTCTTCGACATGCTGCAACCCAAATGAATCTTGCAGGCGTTCAGCCATATCGGGAAAATGTCCGGCGCCGTAAAAGATGGCAATTCGCTTTTGTCCGTCGTCGATTTGTCGTTGAAGAACTTCGAGTGCCTTTTTGTTTCGTTCGGAAATAATCGTCGAACCATTGGGCCCTTCAATCATATTCATCTGGCCTTCCAAATCTTCGAATTGTTCGGCCATGACTTGCTTTAAACGAGTGGCTCGGTTCTTGGCGAAAAACGCGAACAACAGATCGGTGTCCGAAGCCTTTTTTCCGGCGGCTTGCTGAGCGGCCGCTTGTCCCATGGCTCGCATCATCATTTGAAAGAAACTTTCGCCTCGATCTTTCATGCTTTTGGAAAATTCTTCCGGTGACATATCGGCGTGCACCAAGTTGGCTCGCTGATAGTCAATCTCATCCAGTTGAAAAGAAAGTTCCAGCATCGACTTCATGCCAGACTGCAATTGACCCACCGGATGCTGCGACGGCGCACCGCCAGCTGGGACTCGCGTTCCTTCCGGTGCGACCAGTTCGTATAGCACCGAATCATATTCGCGAAACCGCTTGTTCAATTCACGGTAATACGATTTATCTGCCACGTGAACCGCGCCGATCAGATCCACTTGCAGCGAACCGTCCTTCGATTGAAACTTGCTGACAGAAGTTTCCAGCGTCTTGGGTTTTTCTTTTTCGTCCCGTTGAACTCGAATAAATTTCAGCTCCGCTTCTGCAGCCGCATCCTGCTGTTGGGGATCCACTTCCAAAACCGCTGTTTGCGAAAAGGATCGTTGCCCCAGCAAGAACGCTAGCAAACTTGCCAGCGTCCCGATTCGCCGCACGTATTTGTTCATGTCCAGATTCTCCTTGCGGCATTCCACTCGATTCGTCGAGCCATGCATGCCGTTTGTTCCTGTGTCAGATAACACAAATATAGGTTGGTTCGAATGATTGGGCAACGATTGCGGGCAGTCTGGCGGCGTCGCCTGAAGGCCCCATTGGTCGCTTTCATGCCGTGTTTTTGGCTTCTACAGGGCGAAGAAGCCGGTGCTGCTATGACAGCAATTGGGGAAGAATAATCGATCTTTTCGTTACGGTTTAACGTTGTTGCTCAACTTGCACGACAGTCACTACCGATACTACTCACGACCGCGGCGTAGGGCACGGGGTGTACCTGGTCGTCGCTTGTAGGAAACCGAACACAAGGGTGGGAACTTTACCATGTTTTCGTCACGGACCGCTGTCGCAGCCTTGTTTGCTTCCCTGTTGGTATGGGGAACTCGAATCAACGCTGGCGAACCACAGAAGCTTTTTGTCAATCCATTTCCCGATGTTTGTTGCGAAGATCTCAACTGGAATTGGTTCGAACCAATCCATTGCGATTGCCCAGACGGAGCCGCCTTCAATTCAGGGTTCTTCTTTACGTATGAACGGTTAGTGTTGCGAGCATCACGGCCAAATGAAGAATCTGCATTGGCTTCGATTCCAGCCGAGAATATTCTGACGCCGCCGCCAACACTTGCCGAGCCAGGAAACGTCAGTGCCGAAAATTCTTTTGACTTTTCCGGTGACTGGACCATGGGCAACCGCTTTGAAATCGGTTACGTCGACGAAGATACTGGTGGTTGGTCCTTTGGTGCAACCAAAATTGATTCGCCAGAGACTTTTGTCTACGAAGACAATTTCAATCGACTGGACCGAGCAGTTCTAGATCTTAACGGTGATCGCATCGGCGAAACGTTTGTGACGCAAAACGACTTCAACATGTATTCGTTTGAACTCAATCGAATCTTCCGCCACACGCCGAATGGAAATAACAGCCTAATGATCGAAACCTTCTTAGGGCCTCGATATGTTCGCATTCGGGATCACGCGGACCGAGCTGATATCTTCCACGAGTATCCTTGGATCTACACACCTGTTCCGTTGGGGCCAGATGCGATTATCCTGGACGACATTACTTCTTCGTACGTCAATATTGATACGTTTGTCAGGAATCTCATTCACACTGACAACGACTTGTTCGGTGGCCAATTTGGCGCCCGCTTTGTCAAGAAGACCTCGCGATGGACCCTGGCATCCGATGTGCGAGGCTTTGCATTCAACAATTTCCGGAGTCGCGAACGAACGATTCTAGTGGAACGCAACCGCCAATTGCTTGAGCCTGTGTCTGGTTCCGTGAGTCGCGTAATCTTGGACAACACTCGAGACTTCACCTACGAAGATTCCAACCACTTTGTCTGGGGTGGCGAATTGCACTTGAACGCAACCTATTCGCTGACCAAAACGATTGGACTGCAAGCCGGATTCCAAACCATCATCTTTGCCGATGGCATTGGACGAGGCATGTTTACAACGGATGAAATGTTCGCTCTGACCGGTGGTTCGTTCGGCTTCACCATCAACCGGTAAGTCAGACTGCATCACCCCGTGCAAAAATAAAAACCCCGTTCGATCCGAATTGACTAGGATCGAGCGGGGTTTTTCATTGGATCGGTACGGCAAATTCGTGAATGCAATCGGAGCGGAAATCAACGCTTAATTGGAATCAGCACCGCACAAGCTTCGCAGTTCTTCAATTTCCTCGGACAAGCGATGTCGTAAGGGACTTTCTAACCGCAGGTGGCGGTCAATCAGTTCTTCGGCCTTGTCAATCAAGTCAGGCGTGACTTCTCCGCCCGTAAAGAGTTTGCGAAAGCTTTTTTCGACTTGCGATTCTGTTAGCACGATTGTTTCCTCACATCAAACACAACAAAACAACTACCTAGCTACTAGTGTAATGCTGGATGTCGCCGAGGCAACACCTGATTGGACTTTTGCGAATGCGATTTGTCATTCCGCCGTCCGATTGCCTCAGAAACAACGTCGTTGCGTATCATCCCCCCCACTAAAATTCGAATGGACTTGGGATTATGGCCCTTCGTCCAAATGTTGCCGAGCCGTCCGGTTTTACGCCACCGAGCGGGTCGCGCCGCTCCGCTACAAATCAATCTGATTCCTAAGCGTGCATGCGTAATGGGTCAACAGAATTGGCCTCTGGCGCTGCAATGCCACCAGGAGCGGCGGTGAGCGTTTCCAACGAATCCGCCACCGCGTTCACCGTCCGCTGAATCTGCTCGGGCGTATGCGTTGCCGTAATGAAGAAACGTAAGCGAGCGGCAGATTCTTCCACCGCAGGATACAAAATGGGCTGTACATTGATGCCCTGTTGGAACAACATATCGGACAGCTGTAACGCCAACACGGAACTCCCCGTGATCACCGGCACCACAGGAGTATCATGGCTAAGCCCGGTATCGAGGCCTCGTTCCCGAGCCAATCTCAGGAACTGCTGCGAACGCGCCAAGCATTGCCCAGTCCGTTCGGGATGTTCACGCAACAACCGAATCGCTCGTAACGCAGCGGCGGTATTCGGAGGGCTGAGTCCCACACTGTAAACAAATCCCGGAGCGGTATACCGCAAGTATTCGACCAACGCGTTCGCGCCGGCGATGTAGCCACCGCAACTGCCAAACGACTTACTGAGCGTGCCCATCCAAATATCCACATCCTGAGGATCGACGTGAAAGTGTTCCGAGATTCCTCGTCCCGTTTTCCCCATCGTTCCGATCGAATGTGCTTCATCTACCATCAAGAACGCCTTATGACGATTCTTGACTTCGATAAACTTGGGTAATTCTGGAAAGTCGCCGTCCATGCTATAGACGCCTTCAATCACCACTAACACTCGGCGATAGTCGTGGCGAAGTTCGCCCAATAATTGATCTAGCGTTTTCCAATCATTGTGCGGAAACGGACGACGTCTTGCGCCCGACAGCATGGCGCCTTGAATGATACTGTTGTGAGCCAACGCGTCGTGCAAAATCAAGTCGCCTGGTCCAAACAGATGGCCAATCGTAGTTTCGTTGGTAGAATGCCCGCCGACATAAACCACTGCCGCGTCGACGCCCAGAAAAGAAGCGATCTCTTTTTCTAATTCGGCGTGCAAGGTCTTTTCGCCAGAAACGAGTCGGCTGGCGGATACGGAAGTCCCAAAACGTTCCACCGCCTCTTGCGCGGCACGACTCACTTCGGGATCGCCGGACATTCCCAAATAGTTGTAGCTGGAAAAGTTGATTAGCTCTCGACCTTCAATCGTCGTGGTATCACGCGTCACACTTTGGTGTTGGCGAAAATAGGGATTCGGCAAACCCGTGGAATCCAACAATTCCATGTTGCGTTTCAGCTGGAGATATTCCGGCATTTGTTCGAACCGAAAATGTTCGGCCGGCACTTCGGTTGGACGGCGTTTCTTTTTCTCGCGAATAGGACGTACGCCAATGTGTTCGATCACGGCATCGGCGACTTCCTGGCACGTTTCAATCTGTGGCAAGACCGCTTCCGGCAGCTGACCGTCAAACGTCTCTTCCAACAAGTTGATGATCTCCATACGTTCCAGCGAATCGAGCCCAAGCTGGACGATATTGGTGTCGGCAGTTAAGTTTTTCGCTCGCTCCTGTCCAATCTCCTGCACCTTTTCCATAACCACCGCCAGCACTCGTTCGCGTTCGGAAGGATCGGCGGTTGGTTCGGTCGCGTCCTGGTGCGGACGAGACACACCGTTGGTCGGTTTGGCAACGGCATTGGTCTCCCAGGCCTTGAACGAAGCCAATTCCAGCAATGAATGCTCCAAGAAACTTTGCCGACAAGCGTGGCGCTGAATTTTTCCGCTGGACGTTTTGGGAATGGATCCCGAGCGAACCAAGACGATTCCTTCGGGCGGAAGTTCATGTTCAGTGGTGACATCGCGTCGAATGGATTCAATCACGGCGTCCCACTGATCGTCCACGCTTCGTTCCACTTCGCTCACGATCACCAGTCGTTCACTGCCTTCAATATCGACGGAAAAGGCGGCTGATGCTCCACTGCGCACTCGCCGATCCGCGCGTTCGACGGTCATTTCAATATCCTGCGGATACCGATTGACGCCTCGCACGATAATCAAATCTTTCAAACGTCCTGTGACAAACAGTTCGTCTCGATGAAAAAATCCCAGATCACCCGTGCGCAAGTAGTGGGCACCGTCGGGTGCGTCTGCCAGCGTTGCTTGAAATGTTTCTGCGGTAATTTCCGGCTTGTCCCAATACCCCACGCCCACGCTCTTGCTGTGTACCCAAACTTCGCCTACTTGCCGGTCCGCACACAGCGTATGCGTGTCTGGATCGACAATCAAAATATCTTCTTCGGGAAGGCGAATGCCGCAACCGACAACCAAACGGCCTCGATCTCCATCCTCAGAAGCCGTTTGCACTTGACCTTCGTCCAGCAGAGTTCCGTCGAAACAGCGAACCACTGGGGCTTTCGACCGACGACCGCCGGTCACCATTAGTGTCGTTTCGGCCATGCCGTAGCACGGAAAAAAAGATTCTTTGCGAAAACCGTAGGGCCCAAACCTTTCTGTGAAACGACTAAGCGTTTCTTCTCGAACCGGTTCAGCACCGTTGAAAGCAAGCGTCCAGGAGCTGAGATCGATACCTTCCAACTGATCATCTGAAATCTTCTTGGTACACAGATCGTAAGCGAAATTGGGACCGCCGCTGATGGTGACTTTGTATTTGCTGATGGCACGCAACCAGCGAATCGGCTTTTGCAAAAACATCATCGGCGACATCAACATGCTGGGGCGTCCAGCATACAGCGGATTCACCACGCCGCCGATTAAACCCATGTCATGGTAGGTAGGCAACCAAGATCCGCCGATATCATGGCGATTTGTCTGAAAGGCGTGATTGATCAGCGAACAGTTGTGCATGATGTTGGCATGCGTCAGCATCACGCCTTTGGGCGAACCTGTTGATCCAGACGTATATTGCAGGATGGCCAGTTGGTCCGAATCAATTTCGGCGGGGCTGGCGGCCAATTCGGAATCGCCAATCCCGTCGGTTGCCAGCCAGTCAATCTTAGAAAGTTGCCCGTTCGCCTTGGCCCAGAACGCAGCGGTTCGTTCGCAGACATCCATGTCGGCCAAAGCAACCTTGGCACCGGAATCATCTGCAATCGATTCAAACCGCAGCATGTTGCGATTACGCCGAGGTGGAAAGGCGGGGACCGCGACCACTCCGGCATATAGACAACCAAACAGACCAATCACAAAATCCAAGCCTGGCGGATACAGCAGCAAAGCTCGTTCACCTTGCAGTCCACGGTCCAGCAAGCAGTGTGCCACTTGCTTGGCCTTGTGATCTAACTGCGCGTACGTTAACTCTCGGTCTACAGTTTCGCCGTCACCTAGGAAACCAAATGCCAAGGAGTCTGGACATTGCTGAGCCCAATATTGCAGGCGGTCCACAAAGTTTGTGGACGGAGGTTGAAACGGAGAAAAAAGCTGATTGATTCTCACCGTTGAAATTTCTCCAATATCCAAAACCAAGCATGGCGAATCAGAGCAACAGAGGCATGAAGCGTTGACTGTATCTTCGCAACGCAACTCCGTATGACTTTGACTAGGTGCCATACCGATGAAGTGACTAATGCCCGAAGAACGTCTTGGACAAAGATTGCCATTCAGATGATTCTCTATCCAAAAACTGCGTATTCGGCCTAAACCGTTATCGGCGTCCAAAAGTTCCGAAACCGCCCTAAAATGCCCTAGTAACCTAACATGTCAATTCTTAGGGATCAAACCGGCTTTGCCCGTCGTGACGCCAAGGAACCTTGTATCAGAAAAAAGGTCAGTGGAACGAACCGGAAAAGCATCTCTCTTTGCCGCAAAACCCCCCTTCGCACACAGAAAACAGAACACTTGGGCGAGCGTCCGGATGGAGCGCGATTATATCGGTTCGGCAAGAAAAAATGGCGGAAGTGCATGGGAATCGAACCCACCGACCGCATGCTTTACATACGGCCCAACGGTTTTGAAGACCGCGGCCGCCACCAGGCGAACAGGCACTTCCACTTGGGAATCGTCACCAAGTCCGACGAATCCAACTATTCCCACTGCAAAGTGGAGACCTCATTCATACCAGAAAACAAGGGTTCGTCCTAGTCAAGCGGACGACGTTGTGCCGGTTTCATTCGAGTAGCTTCTGTTTTCAAACTGCCGGTTTCGTGCTGCCATCCAGGATACAACTGACGTTCACGTCGCCCAAGACATTGATGGTGGTTCGGCAGCGGTCCAAGAACCAATCGACTGTCAGCAGCATGGCGATATATTCAATGGGCAACCCAACCGCTTTGAAGACCAACGTCATGGTGATCAGACCTGCTTCCGGAATGCCGGCTGCGCCCACCGATGCGACGATGGACGTGAACACAATTGTCAACTGTTGAGCAATGGTCAGATCTTGTCCAATCAATTGTGCAACAAACAAAGCTGCCATGGCTTCATACAGCGCCGTGCCGTCGTTATTGAAGTTGGCACCGACCAGCGCTCCCATG
>JAGQOZ010000292.1 GCA_020426955.1 Planctomycetales bacterium | reverse complement strand
AAAGGCTTAAATTTCCCCCATGTTTCTGCACTGCCTCCAAGCCCATGTACGAAAAGGATTACTTTTTTCATACTGTTAAACCCCCTGAAATCAATTTTGGTAAAAGTAAGTCCCGTTGGATTTTTAAATTGGAGTTTTTAGAACTTAGTAAATCTAAACTTCTAAAAATTGGTTTTAATTGTTTTTCCATCTCTAGATCCAAACTATTGGAAGGGCAGAGTAGTTCTATTCCTTCTATGTCTGTTTTTGTAACTGAATTGAATATTGCACCATTTCCCATCATGTCTTCTGTAGTAAAAATTGCCTTAAGTTGTTGATAAAGAAAAGACTGATATCCGAGTTTATGTCTTATTGCACAAAGACCTCGGCCTATAGCCAAGTCAAAACCAGCTATATTTAACCTTCCTACGGGAGCACGAACACTAAATAAAATATCATCCTTATTAGCAAATCGTGTAGGATTTGAGCACCAAATCCTTTTAGTTGGAAAACGAAATCCAAAATCTTTAACACCTTGAAAAAACGGGACTCCTTGTCCATCTTCGTTATAAAACTCAGACTTGGGAGATTGCCCCATAGTCAGATTGCAAACTAATTTGAGTTTCCTCACCTCCCAACCCTCAGGAATTCGGCCGAGTTCGGAGTCTTTGAATTCACAATCTTGGTGACCAGGAAAGCGGAAGCGGACGAACCATTCACGGTAGAGGGATTGGGCGATGTCTTCGAGAATAGAGATACGGCGGTTGTTGATTTCGATAAGGTTGTCGTAGTTTGATAATGTACTAGCAATTTTATCTTGAACACTGATATCAGGAAGATTTAGTTTAATTCTACGTAAATTTCCTTGAGATAATTTTGGCTGTGCTGCCCCAGTTATATATCCAGAGATATTAGCTTGCGAAAACCAATGTCGTATGTAATCTGTATTTGCCTTGCCATCTTTTCCTAATAAGATATGTGCATGATTATTAACCCAGAATTTTCCTCGTCCCCAAAATGAAATAGGTAACTTTCTGCTATTTAAGTTTTCACCGTCTTCAGCAACTAACAAGTAATCTCCATCGAAAATATAATCATCAATATAGTCAATGATTCCAGAAGCACCATAATAGGGATATTTTCCTTGCCTCGTACTCCTTTCCTTACCACTTAGAGGAATTCGCTTTGAATCATACAAATCTATTACTACTCCTAATTCGACTTCTTTCCAGTCGTTTTTCATCTGTAATCACCCAAAATCTTCTTCACATTCTCAGCAATCGCCTGCTCCAACTCATGCGCTTCATTATTCAGCACTTCCAGTTCGTCTTGCAGAGTTTGCAGCTTTTTGGCGAAGTCTTCATCGCTGTCTTCCTCGGTTGGAGCAACGCCGACATAACGGCCGGGGTTGAGGGACCAGCCTTGTTGTTTTATTTCGCTGATGGTTGACACCTTGCATAAACCGGGGATGTCTTGGTAGCCGTTGGGAAATTGTTGGAGAATATCGTAAGGGTTGGGAGATCCTTCGGCTTCGCTCAGGATGACATCTTCTTTTTTATGATTTTCTAAATAAGTATTATCGATGGCTTCACCGCGATAGAGCCTTACGATGTTGGCGATGAAGTTGAGTTGTTCGCTGCTGAAATCTCGCACGGCTCGGGTGACTTGGCGGAAGATGTTTCGGGCGTCTATAAACAAGACGGTATTTTTGCCTCTGATTGAGTCTGATTTGGGAGATCCTTCGACTTCGCTCAGGATGACATCTTTTTTCTTGTGTTGATTCAGGGTGACATCTGGAAGCGATTGCTTCCCTTTATCCATGAACCAGAGGGAGCAGGGCAGTGTGACGGTGTAAAAGAAATTGGAGCTGATTGCGATCATCACATCCATGGCTCCGCTTTTTATGATGTGTTTGCGGATTTCCATTTCCGAAGCGCGGGCATCACTGGCGGAGTTTGCCATCACAAAAGCGGCTCTGCCGGTTTCATTCAGGGCACTGTAAAATTGCTGAATCCATATGTAGTTGCCATTGTCCACCCGGGGCATTCCAAAGGGATAACGGGCTTTGTCTTCGCTCAGGCGTTCTTTCTGGATTTTATCGACATTGAATGGCGGATTAGCCATAACAAAATCAAACTGACCTTTTCCATCAGACCCCGCACTGTTGTGAATGTCATCGTAGTAGGAGTTGCCTTCGCGAATGTCTCCCTGCAAACCATGCACTGCCAGATTCATTTTTGCCAGTCTCACCGTGTCGGCCGTTTTTTCCTGACCGAAACAGCTGAGTTCATCTCCGGCCATCTTGTTGTGCTCTTCGACAAAGGCAGCGGACTGTACAAACATACCACCGGAACCGCAAGCGGGATCATAAACTTTTCCATGATAAGGTTCGATGATTTCGACCATCAGTCGCACCAGTGTGCTTGGAGTGAAGAACTCACCACCACCTTGCCCCTCACTGCGGGCAAACTCGGTGAGAAAGTACTCATAAATGCGCCCGAAAACATCCGAACCAATATCAAAGCGAATATTGGCGAAGTTTTTCAACAGGCTGGCGAGAATCTGGTTTTCAAATACGGTGTAGGTTTTTGGCAAGGCATCCTTGATGGCTTCGTTCTCTTTTTCCAGAGCTTTCATGGCATCATTGACTTGCTTGCCCAGGTCGGAATCTTCCGGCAATTTTAGCAAATTGCTGAACAATGCATCTTCAGGCACATACATTGCACCTTCAGCCTGAATTGCTGTTTTCAGACCATCATCACGCCCTCTGCGGCGACGACCAGTGGATTCCTTTTCTTCAATTCGCTGTTTTGCCAGTTCATAACGATACTCGGCATAACGCAGAAATATCAATCCCAAAACCGGACGGGAGTATTCCTGAGAGGTTAATCCGGTATTGGCTCGCAACTCATCCGCTGCACTCCAAAGACGTTTTTCCAGTTCCTGAATGTTCTTAAAATCGGACATGTCTTCCTTTTTGATAGTTGTATTTTGATATGCTGTAGGTTGTATTTAAGGTCATGGGTTTCCTTTATCATTTGTTGCTCAAACAATATACCGTATTCATCGGTTTTTTACAAACAGGTTTTTTGTAAAGTAAAAACCTGAAAAAATATATTAGACAGACCTCAAAATCAAAATAAAATTCATTGCCCTTTTAATTGAGCTAAATACAAATGATAGAAAATTACTAAAAAATAACAGTACACCATGGATTGGTGTTCAGAAAAACAACTATTCGTTTCTACTAACAGTTAGTAGTTTTTTTATTCCTTTGTTGTTTATATTGAGGACAAATTATGAGTTGCTTTCCAGTAATATGGCATTTGCAGTAATATTGTCACTTGTTGCGCTAATAATTTTCTTAATTCTTTGTGGTCATTATTTTATTCTAAGAAAATTACTTTTGGATGAAGATGCGTTAAGGCCAAATTAGAAGAAAAGAGTGAAATTTGATATATTCGTTCAAACTTTGTCTGACAGCCACCGGTTTAAGACTAAGAATATGTCAAATAAAGTCGGAACTATTAAACTTAAATTCCCTCATCCATTATTGTAAAACTTAGTATAGGTTAGTTAATTCAAAACTATGCTCATTAACTGAAATATATAACGAATTTCTTTTAAATGATGGATTATCTTGAATACATATTGAAAGAATATTATCCCTCAATTCTATCGTTTTAGGAGTGATATTGGTTTCTTCATACCCTTTGAATTGAATATCTGAAAACTCGCTTTGGTCAATGTTATTCATATTTCTGCAGAAAATTTCGATATTAGTATGTTTGCAATCAAATTTAACCGCACACGGCAACCAGTTTTTATCCAACTCATCCATTAGATTAACTATCTCTAAGAATACAAACCTGTTTTTTTAGATCGTTTCCATCTGTAATGGTCTAATAACAAATACGCATTCAATAAATATTTTTTACAATTTTAATTATCTAAATGATTTATTAATTTAGTAATGTCTGAATTTTCATCATCGACATCAGTTGTTACAAGACCAGCCTGAATCCTATCAATTGAGCTCATGGTTCTTACCCAGCAGTCTCCTTTACCCAATAAATTGGTAGCACCTGATTGACCTAGAATTAACCGGCTGGCAGAAGAGTCAGAAACTTTAAAACAAATTCGAGTGGGTAAATTGGCTTTGATAGTTGTATCAATCACCTTCGCAAGCGGATGTTGTGTGGAAATGATAAAATGGATTCCAAATGCTCTGCACTCAGCTACAAGACTCATGAGTTCATCACTAGAACCAAATCCGTGAAATTCATCAATAATCACGATAATTTTATCTTGATTTCTCCATCTCTTTGCATTTGAGTTATTTTTTCTTCTGGTTAGTTCTTGCTGAAGAGCTTCCAGCAAATACTGATAATCAGACTGGCTATATGCAACAGGATGAAATAAATGTGGTAGATTTTCAAAGTGTCTGAATTCTTGTTTATAGTCTGCAATACAAAGTTTAACTTTATTGGGGGAGTATCGAAAAATAATACCGAATATTATAGTAGTAAGACACATACTTTTGCCTGATCCTGTAGTACCTGCAACTAACCAATGGGGATCGTTATTAAAATCAATTGTAAATGGTTCTCCATTATCTTTTCTGCCAATAAGTCCATTGACACTATTAGTTTCATTTTTATCATAAGTCTCTAACAGAAGTGGTTTGATAGGAACGAAGGTTCTTTCTGATGAATTCAGAGGAACAACAACCTTAATTTCCTCTCCAATTATTACATCAACAGGTTGTCGACAAAGAGCCAATCCCAAATCCTTTTTAATATTTTGTAACCTGGATACATGTACAGATTGTTTTTTAGGTGTATAAAAATTAAAAACTACAGTTGATAAGCCTTGTAGAATAGCATTATTTTTTGAAGGAATAAGAATTAAACTTGCCTTATATTTCGAAGTCTCAATTATCGAGTTTTGAAACTGATTTAATATTTTCTTATCTATGGGTTCAATATTATTTGATTCCGCATCTTGTAAGAGGTTGATATCAAGAGGCATTGTAAGTTTTTCTTCATCTGAAACTTCATCAACAACTGTATTTTCATCAATATAAATGTCATGCTGGTTACTCAAATCATTATGAGGATTTTCATCATTTACTTTCTCTGCATTTGTTTCATGTGTCACTATGGTGCTTGTTTCTCCTTCACTTTCAGAAACTTCATTTTCATCTTTTATACTTTGTGAATGGTGAGTTTCTTCAACTTTCACATTATGGATCACATCACTATTTAGTGTATTAGGCTGAATTTTTACAGTTATAGAAAAATTTTGTGCATTTTGCTTTGCTTCCTGACTTTGAATATTTAATACATTTGTTTGATCTTCATGTAAAGTTGGATAGGAGGTATTCAGCAATGAGCTTTTTTTTGATTGAAATAACTTTAATATGTATGAATAAGATGTGGCCAAATACTTATAAAAATCAATTTTTATATTTAGCAGTTTTAAAGCAATAATGACCAGGCAGGCGATGGATACAATTAATCCAGCATATTTCCCAAAAACAGATGTAAAAAACGAAAAATATGCAGAGCTAATTATTCCAGATCTATAATCAGTTTGTGATACCATCACAGCATGATGTACTAAAATCAGCAGTAAATATATAGAAAAGGTTTTTAGCACTACCTTTTTGATATCTATATTTTTTACTGTTATACAACTTAGAAATAATATGAGGAATATAATTGGCATCAGGGTAGTCAGTGGTCCAAATATATCCAATAAGGCATTATAAGTTACCACTAACGGCCTTACCAATATTTGTAGAAGAGGAGTTAGTTGATAGTGCGAATAAGAGACTGCTATTAATATCCAAAAAAATACAGCTGATACTAAAAAGAATTTTGCAACCGGTGTAAATTTAGTATGTTGATTTGATTTAATGAGTTCTTTTTTCATAATATTGCTACTTATTGTTTACAGGCTCTTTTTTACTCAAAATCCTATTTTATTTAAGTTGTTTATTTCTGGTAATTTATTTTGGGTTCTATTTTCAATGACTACAGCCGCTAAATATCGTAATGGTTTTAAAACTTCTACGTTTCGAACAACATCCTCTGCAAATTTGAGATTATAAAGAATTTCATTTATAAAACTTTTTCCTTTATCGCCATTCTTTTTTAATATTTCTTCAAAGTCTTTTTTAAATCCTGGATTTAACATTTTTAGCCTGTAATATAAGGATTCCAAATCACAACTTGCTTCTTTGTCCGATTGGTTGATGATTTCTCCACATATATAAATGAGTTTTGAATTAATGTCTTCTTCAGATAATGGTTTAATGATTCCAAAGTGATGAGGAGAAAATATCTCGTCATCTTCTGAATTAACATATTTTCCTTCATGTTCAGATGTACTTTCTATCATTTTATGTAATAGTTTCAACTTCAATAATTTTGTATGTTGCAAGAAAATTTCTTCTTCTATCTCAGTCCTGAAATACTCACATAATGCGTCAAACACCTCTTGAGACTTACATTCGTGTACAATCTGGATTTTTTCATTCTCGATAAATAACGAATCCCTCCATTTTTGTATTGCTTTTATGTGTAAAGGGTTAGTCATATTTACAAATTTTAAAACTTTTGATTCAAAATTTTCAAAAGAAGGTATTTCATTAATTATTATATCGTTTTTTTTCATGTTATTACCTATGTCTAAAATTTCAAATAGCTCCTTTCTGATAATTTCACTCTATGCCATTTTACTTCATCTTTTTCTGAAAACACTTCTGGCTTCGATATAAGCCATGGGAAATAATTATTCAGATATCGCTTAACAATATTGTATTTGTCTAGTAGATCTAGAAATATTTCAATTTTTCTCATTTCCTTCTCCTGATAATTATTAAAAATAAAAAGTTCATACTTAAATACGCATCTTGTAAGAACAATTCAGCTCTTTGTTGTGATTTCTGAATTTTCTTTTCTCAGTTAAAATGACCTGCATGGCTGTTTAAAAAGGAGGTGGTAAAAAAACCAGCCATGCAAATCATCCTGGAGGAAAAAGTTTCTTTCTTAATGCATATGTGTACTAATACGCATAGGATTGGAAAAGTTCAGATTTATTTTTATATTTATTCTTTTTTGTGTGTGTACAAGTCTTAATCTCGTCATTACCGAGTAGTGATCGACTGTGTAGCGGGTGCGGGATTTGATTATCCAATGAGGCTTGTTATTAATGCCTCATTGGTTGCATTGCTTTGAGCTAACCATAAACCTTGGTGGTATAAAGGATAGTGCCCAGATTCGGTGGCATATTGTTTTTGATATCAATATCAAACCGCTTAAGTTTAGTAAGATATTTGATTGCTACTTTTGGTAGCTTGCTTGATTTTCCCTTGGCTTCCAGTTCTTGTGCTTTTGCCTTAAGGTGGGATATGTGTTTGTTTGATAGATTAAACCATATACCAATCATATCCATCCATTGCTCAACTGTGTCATGTCCAAAGTATTGTTGGATGTAATTCTTCCATAGCTTCAATTGATCTGTCTGGAATTTAATAATGGACTCATTGGCACAATCCAATGTCTTATAAGCATCCTGAGTCTGCTTCCAGCTACGATGCCAGAAATATCCATACTTCTCAGCCAATTCATCAACAACAGGCTTTTGCGGTGCGGTGACTGTTTGACTGCCTTTTAATAAGAAGCTGTTAATCAGGCTGTTAGGAGTACC
>JAGQOZ010000291.1 GCA_020426955.1 Planctomycetales bacterium | reverse complement strand
TCACCAACGCCAGGCGCATAGACGCTTGGCTTTCGGCAGCAAAAGGCTCGAACTGGCGGCCAGCGTCAAGAACAAGAACGCACTTGGTTCGGGCACGGCGGAAAGTGGATACGCGTTAATGGCATCGGCTTGTTGAACGGTGCCGACCAAGATGGCGTCCACTTCGCTAATCAATCGCCGTTCTCCAATGCGAACGGACGAATCCATCAGAGACGAATTCAGCAAGGTGATGTGCGCTCCGCTAATGGGGATTTCAGCGTCTTCGTAGTAGCCGCTGGTAACATCAAAATCGTTGGGGTCACCATCAACGTCTCGGGCGTTCGCAAAGTAGGGATAAGAAGTCAAAACGCCTAGCGCGTGTCCGATTTCGTGCAGAGCGATGGTCAGTAAATCGGTATGTTGCGCACCCGTGGATTGGATGGGCAAGGTGAAAATTCGCCCGGTGTTGATGGCAAACGAATTGCCTAAGTAACGCCACGTGGTATCGGCACGACCCCATTCTGAACTTTCGAATGGCGTAGGGTCGACAAACCAAGTGGTGGAATCGTTGTCCAATGTCAAACGGCCGCCAGTGAATAATCCGTCCACTGGCGAATTAAACCAACTGGTAGCCCCTTGGCCGACGACAGGATCAGCAAGCGATGCCCACGTGACGTCCAGAGTCTGAGTGGAATTGACGGTAGTGGTGCTGTTGACAAAAACGTCTTCCCAATAATCCGCAGCCGCGCGGACAACGCCTTGCCAATCAGAACCGCCACGAAAATCAGAAGTTGGCACGCCCGAAGGATCAAAGTTCAGCGTAATGGTCAAGCCAGCAAACACTGACGGGGCAGCATAGAAAATGGACAGCACAAAAACAACAAGTCGCACATCCCGGACGCACATCTTCGGCTCCTTCCCAAACAACGTTGACAGCGAATTATCGTCTAACGCAGGTTCGCAATCAAGCGGGAGCCGCGTAGGTCGCTGCACGCCGAGAAGGCTACGATAGGTTAGCGGCGAGGTCGATATTTTTCGACCTTGGTACATTTGAAATCGTAAATGGACCAAGTGTTGCCGTCCGGTCCGTTGAACGGATTCAACACAATCTGTCCTTCAATGCTAATGGCGTCTTCTCGAAAATTAACCGCTCGATCATCCAGCATCATTACATTCAGCAGATGGTCCGCTCGTCCACCTGGTCCAAACTTGCATTCGAGATTTTTCAGCAACACAAACTGAGAAATATTGCGGATCTTCGTGTCCGGTAGCATAAATCCGTTGATGCGAACTCGTTTTCCATCCAACTCTTTCGCTCGAGCTGTCAGCATTTGCGGTCGAAAAACAATGTCTTCTTGAATCAACAATTCAATGTCATCAAATGAAATGTCAATAACTTCATCCACATCACCTGGCGGTTGATTACCCGCCGCGGTTGTGGATGAAGGTGCCTTGTCTGGTTTCGAATTGCCTTCTGCCGAGTCACCCGCGCTGGACGATGGTGAACTGTCAGTGTTCGCGTTGGTGCTGTCCGAACCATCTGGCGAAGCAGCTGGGGCATCAACGGAATTCGCGTCCTTTGTTGGCGAATCACAGCCGCAGAGACCAGGAAGGATCGTCAAGATGATGACGACGTATCGAACGAGCGAAGTATTCCTCATAGCAAATTCGTCAAACCTTCGTTAGCAAAGAAAACAATGATTTGTTTCAATTCGAACGAATAGTATGTCGTTCCAATCGAAGCCAACGCTAACGAACATAGTCGGCAGACAAGCGATAGTAAACGCCATCCAAGCCGGAAACAGGTTTCTTTTGCGGAGAAACGGTCAGTGTTCCGGCCAACTTGCGACGCACCATGTTGTAATCTGTTCGCAAGTCCCCTTCGAGTTCCACTTCAATCATGTCGGTCAGTTTGGGTTGTCCGCCAAAACAGCAGGTTCCCATATCGGGCACTAAGACAAACGTTTTGATGTTTTTTTTGGTTGGTAGGCCCGGATGAATGTAACCCTTCACAAAAACTTTCTTCCCATTCAATTCAACGGCTTCGGGAGGAATGGGGAGTCGAGAGCGTTCATCGGGTTGCAGCTGAAAAAAAGAAATGCGCTGGTATCCTTCGGGGACTTCTGTCACATAGACATACGCCGCCCACAACGATCCAACGACAAGCGTGAACACGGAAAGCGTCAATCCGATCTTGGCAAACCGTTCACCAGAAAGTTCGTCTCGTCGCTTTGTACAAGTCAGCACTGCAAACAAGCCTACAATCATGCCGATGGCGGATAACACCAACAGCGGAGTGAACAGGAGCGCGGCGAGTGACAAAACGCCAAGAATGAGCGTAACAATGGCCGAAACGCTCAGCGCTCGATACTGCGTATATTCGTTGTCATTCAAAGTCGTCATGGAGTCACGCATGGTTTGCATAATAAAGGGCTTTATGAAATTCGTTCCGCACGAACCGTTGCGCGCTTCCACAACGGTAGACCCAATGTCAACCGCATCAGGACCAGCAGCACGCAGCCAATCAGCATTGGTACGCCCAACGCTGTCGAAATGTTCACGGGAGCAACCGGCACGCCAGCCGCCTTTTTCTGGATCACCGGTTTGGTCAATTCTTCGGGCGTTGATTCTCCCGGTGTGTTTTCCAATGGCTTGGAATCAGGCGAAAGGCCTTCTTCACTTGCCGCTGGACCTTCAGAAACAGGCGAACTCACCAACAATGTTTCCGACTTGGATTCCCGGTCGAATTCACCATCACGCAAGGTGCGAGTCGGCACGTATGACGACTTTGGCTGTTCGTCTGACGGTGCCTGCGATTCGTCCGTTTCCGAATCGGCCGGTTCTTCATCTGGCTTAACCGTGAAGAACGATTCCGCTCGTTTGACTTTTTCCGGGTCGATCTTTCGCAACTTTTCAATCGCCTCCTTTGCTTCCGGCAACGGACAAGCTCGCAAATAGTTCACCACCGGCACTCGCACCCAGTCGGTGGATTCATCCGCGTCTACAAACAACTGAACCATCCGGTCCATGACTTCCCAGTCTTCCCATTTAGCAAGGTCGGGGATGACCAAATCGGCCAGTTCGGGACGATCCAACATGTGACGTAGCGATTTCACCAAACGTTCTCTATCAATCACATTTCCGTCCGTGCCATGAAAGCGAATGGCCATGATGGCAGCGTACGTATCCGCGTATTCTGATTTCTTATTCTTGAAATACAAATCTTCGATCAGCGGCAAGCCCGCTTCTTTCTTGAGCATCAAATAGCATGCCAGTAAGGCGTCGAGTCCGGATTTCTCTTGGCGTTCTGTTGATTTCATGAACGCTTCCAGCATGGGAATGTCTTTTTGGGAACCACACACGCCCAGCATCGTGTAGTACAACCGTTTGCGACTGGCGGGAACATCGGGATTCTTGACCCAGGCAATCAGTCGATCGTGCTTCATCTTGGGGACCAACGCTTTGACGCCATCGTACGGTGTCTTGGCAAATTCATCGTATGCGTCGCGAGCCAACATTTCGTCTTCATCTTCCAAGTAGTCTTGGAAAAACTCCAAACGAGACGGATTGTTTGGCAAACCGGGAAGTTGCGTGACGTAATTGTGTGCTCGATCAGAAAGTCCCAGAGGTGATGTCCAAACGGGATTCGGTCCGTTGGTGGCCGTCATCAGATATTTTCGGTCCTTCTTGGCTTCGCCGAAGTAGAGCACTTCAATCGAATCGCCGGTTTGGATCCACTTTTCGCCCTTCAAGACTTCGACCACTTTGAACTGCGACTTCGGCAGATCTTCCGTTCCGGAATACAAGTCTTCTTCCGGAACTTGTGGCGCGTTCACCAGATCGGCTATCACCACAATGTCCATCGATTCCATTTCTTGGCTAAATGTCTGCGACACCGCGGTGCAGAACGGACAGGCCTGTACCAACGACACGGTCACGCCGATCGATAGCATGGCCATCCAGGATGCGAATAAGTACGTTCGAAATGACATCATCTATCCTCGCTCACTGTTCCACATGACTACGCCACATTGTTTTAGCACAAGCATCAAATTTGGCTGGTACCGGCAAGATGATTCACGCGACTTGCCTGCATCTAACGGTGGCCGATGCATCGGCTGAAAAACAAGTTTGATTTTATCGGTTCACTGGGTAATTTGGACGGGGGGAAGGCGGAATTCGGCAGGAAATACAGCCGAAACAGCAAATTCGGTCCAACCCGTGGGTGTTTCGGCCTGCGACCCAAAAACGATTCTATTTGTTTTGAAGCGGCAAGGATTGGCGTTTCCATTCGAATTTGCCCGGCTTAACATCCTGAATGCGACCCAAAAGATTGGACTTCGGCACCGGCCCGAACCACCGACTGTCTCGCGAACGAGCCGCATGGTCGCCCAGCACAAAATACTGGTCGGCCGCCAGAACATCATTACGAAGATGATTCTCCGTTCGGCTTTCATCACTTGGCAACCAATAGACATCTCGCCACAATCGCAGTGTTGTCAATTTCAGTTTGCCGCCACGAACGCCGATCCGCACGGGCGTTGCCGACGAAGTTGATTCTTGCGAATCTCCATGCGCCGGGCACGGGACCGCCGCCATTTCTTGGTCATTTCCGAACAACAGAATTCGACGATCCACCAACCCTAATTCAATCTTACGAATCGTCGGATTCGCGGTCCATTCGCGTTCCTTTTGCCCGTTGATCCGCAACTCCATTCTCTGATCCGCGACGTGGATTTCCAATTCCGCCGTCACGGCGGCGTGACGAAGTTGCAAGATCCAATCAGACGAAGGCATTGCGTTGTTGTGGCGACGGTCGGTAGGAATTGCAAATACCACTTCGACCAAAATATCGTCGACTGCATGCAATGCACGAGATTCCCATTGGTCCAGCGAATTCACGTCCATGATGGGCACGGGTGCTGGCACACGAGGTCCCAGAAAGTCTTGCGAATGTTGATATTCCAGCCAGGACCAATCGTCTGGCGAAGCGGATTCGGGCATGTTTGCCGTTGGTTTGAGAGCGTCATACGTCCAGAGCGAATCGGACGAATTCCACGACCAGCCACCGTTCGTTCGCCAACGACGTGGTTCAACGCGGCCGATGTATTTCGCATCGTGAACCAGCGTTTTCACTGCATCGAATTGCTGCTTCGATTTAGATTGTAATCGACCGTTCACGTAGAGTTCGCCGTCTTGAATGGTAATTGATTCGTTTGGGAATCCCACCAATCGTTTGACAATGGGCTTGGTCGGTTCGCCTGGAACGGTCAACGCTACCACATCCCAGCGATTCTCGTTTGGTTCCCACGGCGTCAACTCGACTACGTCTCCGTGCACCACGGTCGCGTGTTGCGGATAAGGAAACTGGTGACCGCAGTTCACACACAC
Source organism: Planctomycetales bacterium (assembly GCA_020426955.1). Classification (GTDB taxonomy): domain Bacteria; phylum Planctomycetota; class Planctomycetia; order Pirellulales; family Pirellulaceae; genus JAGQOZ01. The sequence continues at coordinate 2,349 of JAGQOZ010000291.1, read as the reverse complement.
CACCAAGGCCTTCGCGGGCGGCGACATGGAAACGTTGAGGGTAAATTGACAATTCGTGCAATGGATTTGGCTGTGCAGACCCATCAGCGCCGGCGACATGGAATCTCCTTCGATCCGAAAGATGGAAGGCGTAACGCCCAGCTGCGAATTGTGCCACCATGTTGCGGTTAGCAAGATCACGACGCAGCCGAGTGCCACGACGACAAAGGCAATCCATTTTGTTGGGACGGTGGGATCGTCTGCCATTTGCCGGAGCGCTCCGTTTATTCGTACAGACTATTGCTGATGTAACGATCAGTTCGGTAGTAATGGCTGATACCGGTCGCTTGTAAGACCCAGACGGACATTCGCCTGCCGGTTTTGAATCCGCACCCTACAATTGTAAACGTTGATGTTTTTTGTTTCTCAAGAGCCAGCGTCAGATTTGGTTTTTGGAACAGGTTCAAGGGTAGTTATTGTTCACCAAAGTATAAGCGATCAATAGACTTACGGCGAACGGCATGTTTTCATGATGCTCGCTAGGGCTGTCCCAAGCACAATACCAAATGGCGTTGTCCAACTAAGCAAAGAAAGAGATTCGTCGATTCGACTAGGAAAGTTTCAATCAATCAAAAACTCGACGCTGTCTTGGCTGGTTTGGCTAATGCGTTTAATGCGAATTGCACATGCCAGAATTTGTGGCCAAAACCCCAGTCCCGTGCTTTGGATTTGGTGACAGGGTGTTATTTTTGAGTCTTCGCTTGATTTACTAACGACGTTGATTGCGTATCGAAACCTAGAATGATTGACGGTCTACTATGTTGATGGCACATCCGCATCCGGAATTACAGTTCATGCATCTGTTGCCCTACGGGGCTGTGATTCACGAACGAGGCGTCCAGTTTGTTGTATTTAGTCGTTCGGCTACGGCCATGCGACTGCTACTGTATAACAACGTGAATGACATCGAACCTGCCGAAACGATTCGGTTCAATCCAGACACCGATCGCTGGGGCGATATCTGGAGTGTGTTTGTGCCGGATGTAGGGCCGGGCCAGTTGTATCACTTCCAAGCAGACGGTCCCTTCGATCCGGAAAGTGGTCAGCGGTTTAATGATCGAGCTCGTTTGATTGACCCGTATGCTAAAGCGTTGGCGGGCACGTTCCAGCCTTCGCCAGATGGTATCATTCGTCCGCCCAAATGCGTGGTGGTTGATGACTACTTTGATTGGGAAGGGGATCGCCACCTAAAACGAGACCTTTCGGAAACCATCATCTACGAAATGCACGTCAAGGGTTTCACCAAGGACGAAACCAGCAACGTGGAACATCCTGGTACGTATTTGGGAGTGATCGAAAAGATCCCGTACCTTAAATCATTGGGCGTCACGGCCGTGGAATTGATGCCGGTTCACGAATTTCCCATTCTGGACATTCACGGCAAACAGTTGGATCGACCCAATTACTGGGGCTACGATTCGATGGCGTTTTTCTCGCCGCATCGAGGCTACAGTTCGCAATCATATCCTGGTTGCCAAGTGGTCGAATTCAAGCAGATGGTGAAGGCCTGCCACCAGGCGGGCATTGAAGTCATCTTGGACGTGGTCTTCAATCACACGTGCGAAGGCAACGAACTAGGCCCGACACTTAGCTTCAAGGGCTTGGAAAACAGTGTCTACTACATGCTGGAAGCCGGCGGAAAATACTACAAAAACTTTTCGGGCTGCGGCAACACCGTCAACGGAAATCACCCCATTGTTCGAGAAATGATTTTCCATTGCTTGCGACATTGGGTTCACAATTATCACATCGACGGCTTCCGTTTTGATCTGGCGTCAATCTTGAGCCGAGACCGTTCGGGCAATTTGGTTCCCAATCCGCCATTGGTAGAAGCGATAGCCGAAGACCCGCTGTTGGCTGACACCAAAATCATTGCCGAAGCGTGGGACGCCGCCGGAGCGTATCAAGTTGGTTCGTTCGGAAGCCAACGTTGGGCCGAATGGAACGGACGTTATCGAGATGACGTGCGGCGTTTTTGGCGAGGTGATCCCGGAATACTCGGCCACTTGGCAACTCGCTTGTCCGGTTCCAGCGACCTGTACCAGCCGGGCGGACGAAGTCCGTACCACAGCATTAACTTCATCACGTCTCATGACGGTTTTACGTTGAATGACATGGTCAGCTACAACGAAAAACACAATGAAGTCAATGGCGAAGGCAATCGAGACGGTGACAACAATAACCATAGCTACAACTATGGTGTCGAAGGTCCCACTCGGCATAAAGGCATTCAGAAAATTCGTGAACGCCAAATCAAAAATCAATTGGCCACGTTGATGCTGAGCCAAGGTGTGCCGATGCTGTTGTCCG
>JAGQOZ010000290.1 GCA_020426955.1 Planctomycetales bacterium | reverse complement strand
GAACTGTTCGCGAACTTTCACGCCACTGTCTGCCCGTTGGCGTCCGTCCACTTTCAACTACCGGCTGAAAAGTCAGAGTTTTTCGAATCTACAGTATTGGGCGTGCCAGCGGATTCTGATCCATTGTTGCAAAATAGTCGTCGATTTGGGCTGTATTCCGAGTCACTTGCGCGGCGAGTTTCGAGATCGGCAAGGGCTGGCTGCCTGTGTTCAGGACGATTCTATCCAGTGCGGATTGCCGACCGGTCGCGGTGGCAGTTGGCTCCGTCGATGGAGCCAGTGTTTGCGTGACGTGTCGATGCCAGAATTGACCTGAGGCGATTGTGGACGTCGCGAATTTGGCACCGGCAAGTTGATTGAGTTCGCTGGTGGAACGTACTGGGGCTGGTGCAGCAAACGCGAGCTTGGCGGCGGTGGCAGCTTCGGAGTAGAGACCATCCTGTAGTGCCAGGACCAGATCGGAAGAATCGAATTCGCCATCGCAATTCCAATCTCCGCCTGCCCAGGTGGAATTATTGGGAATGCCGTCTTCATATTGGCCTACTTGGAAGATGGCGGTCAGATCGGTTGAATTGAAGACACCGTCTAAGTTGGCGTCGCCGTACGACGTTTCCAAAATTTGATGTACCAAGTGGTCCATGTCACCGCGGTCGACAAGCGAATCGTGATTGAGATCAAATTCTTCGACAAAACCACTGTTGCGAATGGCCGAACAGAGCTGCGCGATATCGGTGAATTCTACTTGGCCATCTTGGTTGAAGTCGCCCGGAATTCGCAAGTCAATCATCAACGAATAATCATTGATCGCTCGGTCCACTCCAAAGACTTCGACGTAGTATAGTTCGTCCTTCTTGGCCATCCATTGGAGACGTTCGTTGTCCTCGATCGACGTTCCGGAAGCGACAATCTCCAGATTCGAGTCATAAATGGTGACGTCCAGATTGCCAGCGGAAATGGGGAATTCAACCGAAACCGTCGCAGGTGAGTTGGACTTAGAGTTAAAGCGAAAGAAGTCTCGATCCAATCCCGAATGAATCGAAAGCTCGTTCAATTCGACAAAGCCCAGCGAACGCAAGTCAACCGCGTGAGGAAAATCTTCGTTGATTTCGTATGCGTCACCTAGGTCAATCTGTTCGCCAGTAAACATCAAGCTCCACGCGTTCAGCACGCCTGCATCTTGTTCAAACCAATCGGAAATCCGCAACGTCCAGAGGCCTCGAGCACTCTCGCCGTTGAAGACCGACAGCGGATGTTCCAGATCATTTGTTCCTGCGATGTTGTAGACGCCGGAAAATGGGAGTTCGCCAGTGTACAGGTTGGTCGAACTTTGATCGTCTAGAATGGTGTTGCGAAAGCCGCCTTGACCGTTCAAGAATGCGCCGCCCGCTTCCCATGCCGAAGTCAGAATGGTCACGGTAGTCCCGGCAGGTGAAGTCAATTCGATGTGTAGGTCCGAAACAAACGGATGTTGCAGGTCATCTATCAGCAAATTCAGGTCGGACAGGATGATATCCGGGCCTTCCACCACCGTCTCCAGTACTTCGCCTGGCGCACTTTGCGAACTGCTGTCCGGGATATCGGCCGGTGTCTCTTGGCTAGGGACAACCACCGTAGTTACATTTCCAGGCCCGTCAACTTCCACGCTGTATCCGTTGGTGGCGCTGGAGGAACTAAAGATCTGGATGAAATAGGAATGTTCAGCGGTGACTTCAAATTGGACGGCTTCGGTGGGAGATTGCGTCACGGCGCTACGAATCAGCTTGCGAGATGCGTCGAAGATTTGGAAATCAAGGTTTCCTAGTTCGTGAGTAAAGTACAGTCGAACGTCCATCAGTCCCGATTCGACCGCAGTAAATTTGAAGTAGTCGACGTCCAAATTGTTATGGATGGAAAGTCCGTCTTCGCGACGATAGCTGACTGTTCCTAAGTCATAGGCAGTATTGAAGCTGTTATTCACTTCAAATCGATCCGCCGATTGGCCCGGGCCGCCCTGGATTGTAACCGGGACAATGGCGACGTTGTTGGTTTCATCTGATTCCAAAATTTGGTTTTCTGGGTCGGAAATGATTTCCAGGAAATAGTCACCATCATCCAGACCACTAATGTTGATCCATTGATCCGGCAACGAACGATCATAAACGTCAGACCAGCCCGCCGTGACTCCTTGGTAGTCAGATTCGCATTGACCAAATTTCGAACCACTCGCTTCCGGATCGAATCGAATCACATCCACCATGCAGAAGCTGATCTTTCCTCCTGTGGCGACGACTTCGCCGACTTGGCCGTCCGCTGTCTTTTCGCGAAGTTTATAAATAGCGTAGCCGTCAAAATGGATATGCGCATGACCGGGGTGGTACGTGAATTCGCCCGCGTCCAGATCTTGATAGGAACCGTCCGTGAAGTAGACTCGTTGCGTGACCTTGCGCCGATCGCTGGAGATGACATCACCGCCAATCAGCTCTAAATCTCCTTCGCCCTTGTTGGCAAACGCGGTGGTAAACCGCAAGAGATTGCCTTGTACGACGTAGTCATAGATGAAACCTCGTGTTTCATCGGCCCATGGAAACATATCGGGAAGAATGGGCTGAGGTGGATCGTCATCTCCTGACCGCAATTCGCCCACCGGCCGAATATTCGCATCCGCTGGATGCCGGCGATCAGCTAGAACGTCACCAAAATCGGGCTGAATGCTCCCGTCAGCAGACAGCATCTTGCGAGCTTCCAAAGAATCAAACGACAATGACCGTTGCGTGATCTTTTTCATGGTCCTGTGCCTTCCGTGCGCCTTTGTGGAATGTCTCTTGATTTGTGGTTGACCCTGTGCCAGGTGGGATGGGAAATTCGGTGGGGGTTAGTCGGGGACACTAAGGTTGAAATGCCATTCGTGCTTTTCGCTATTGCCAAGCTGTTTGTATGCTAACGCCAACCGCCGATGGATGCGAACATCATCCGGCATCCTTGTTAACACGTCTTCTAATTCGTCGACCGCTGTCTGCCAGTCTTCTTGAGCATACAAAATGAAGGCTCGAGTATGTCGATAGTGGTAGTTTGCAGGAGCCAGCGCAATGGCTTGGTCGGCTAACGCGAGTGCTTCGTCCAGGCGGTCCGGTTTCTTGGCGAGCAACAACCAAGCCAAATTGTTTAACGCTTCATGATTTTCTGGTGTTATTTGTAACAACTGTTCAAAGTAGCGAATAGAAACATCATAGTTGCGGCGATCAAAATAGGTGTGGCTTAGTGCGTGCAGGATGGGGTAGCGAATTTCATTGTTGAAATCGATCCTTTCAATGAATTGCAGAGATTTGGATTCAGCCGAATCATCTTCAGCGGCCAACATGATCATGCGTTCCAACAGGCGATCTGAATTGGGGAAGAAGCCGAGCGCTTTTTCTAATAGGAGAAAACGATTTTCTATGGTGACGTCGGTGCGGTCCGTTTCGTCGTACATGCGAACGAAGGTGTCTTCCAGGATGCGAGGTGACAAGGCTTCCGGCAATAATAGTTGCTTGCTCATCATGTTGCGCACCGAATTCGCTCGTTTGGCAAGTTGCGCGGACGAAAACCAATAGAAGAAATTCGGCAGATCAATTTCGGTCGAATCCTGCAGCGAATTTTCAAATAGGTTAACGGCGGTATCAGCCAACGACTGGGATGCGTCGGTCTTGCCAACGGCGGCTTCCAACTTCGCTAATTCGACTAAGACCGCCGGATCTTGTTGTTTGATTTTCTTGAAGTATTTGGCCGCTGCTTCGGTATCACCCGCTTTGGCTGAAAGAAGTCCCTTGAGAAAATGGAGACTATCGGATTCGGCACCTAGTTCTTCCAAGCGTCGAATGTGCGTTTGCGCCACGTTCAGCGATTCATGGTGCGCAAACGGCAATATATTGGAAACGCTCATGGTGCTTATCCAGAGGTGACCCAGTGGGTATCCCGGAACGGTTTGTGGTGAAATTCGCTTCATGCGATCGTAGGCCAACGCCACATCTTGGTCTGCCGCCGCTAACGCCGTGTTGTACGCGTCGCCTTCTGTGATAGAGCCGAGTTGTGCTAACTTCTTTTCGCACACCGCCAACGAATCGTAGTCTCGTTGCAATCTGGCCATGCGAATTGCGTCGCGATAATGATAAATCAAGGCCAGTTGATTTTGGTGGGGAATGATCCACGAAACATAGACCAGAAGCAGCCCGCAAACCAACGCAGGCAAGCCGAATAGAAACGACTTCCAAGATCGTGTAAACAGCCAATGGACCGCAAACTCTTTGATATGGTAGCTCAGATCCAAGACGAAGCTGAACGGTGAATCTTCAATTGCGCTACGCAACAAGAAGCATGAATAAAAGAACGCATGCACCATACGATGACGCGTCGCTTCGATTCCATATCGAACGACTCGCGCAAGACGTAGGTAGACGTCCCAAACAGCAAGGATTGCGTCAGCAAGGATTCTCATAGCGGTTACTCAAAAGTGGCAACTCTAGTCTACCCACTGTAACCGTATATTCCAACGACTTCGTCCAGAAACATTTTGATACAAGCCAAAAATAACGCTGAACGTGTCGAATGGAAACACAAAAATATGAGGTAATTCGGACGATAGATACTTGAACGAACCGTTGTGTGCAATTCAGCACGTTTGCAGCTGAATCTTGGTTCGGAGGCCCAATTCAGCGAATGCTATTTTTGCTTGCGATAGAGCACAAACGTCAAGTCATCAGGTTTGCTGGGCGAAGTTGCATCGGCTTCCACCATGCGTCGCATTGCCAGATCTGCTAATTGCTGCGCGGCTGCGTCCAGCGGTCCTTTGCGAATGATTTCTACAATTTCATCAACGTGCAGATTGTCGAATAAACCGTCGGTGGCGACCAGCAGTGTGTCGCGAGCAGAAAACGGACGCATCGATCCGATGTCGATATGCATGTCGACGCCGCCCAGTACATTGGAAACCAAGTGGCGGTCTTCATGGTGAATGGCGTCTTCTTCAGTCATCACGCCAGCTTCAACCGCATAGCCGACCGGCGAATGCGCTTTGGTCTGAAACTTTACGGTGCCGCGATTGCTGACCTGCAGAATTTGCGAATCGCCAACATGCACGGTTCGAATCTGATCACCGATGATTTCCACTACGGCCAACGTTGTAGCGGCGCCAGTACCGAGTTGCCGAATTTCTCGATTCGCTCCTTCAATTCCGTCTAAGATGGCTACGCGGAGCGATGGATTTGCATGGTAGCCGCCGTCCAATTCGCTGGAAGTAAATGCCTCTGTGGTTTTCGTTATCGCGTCCACTGCCAACCGAGACGCCACTTCGCCGTTGGCCATGCCGCCACATCCGTCGGCAACCAAAATCAAGCCCGTTCGCGAATCAACATGCACTAATGCGGCCGCGTCTTCATTGCAGCTTTCCTTTAATGGGCTGCGTCTGGAAAACACGCTCGCCGTCCCCTGGGCCAATGGATGTAACCGAGGCGTGTCGTGGTGCGCATCGTGAAAGCAAACGATCGTCACTTCTTGCTCGGCTGTTAACATGTTAGTTCTCCATTCGTTTGCCACACCAGGGGCAGTAGTTCCAAAACAATTTTAGCACTCCCCATCCGCATTTCGAGCACTTATCTTTGGAACCTTCAATCTTCCATTTGCGACGAACACGACGATGACACCACGGACAGTAACGCATAAACGGCATAAGCAGACGCCAACTGCATTTCGGATTATCACATTTGGCCGAATAGCGTCGATCCGCGTAATGACGCGTGCTATGCGGTTCAAAACCCGGTCCATAACACCATGGACAATACTTCCAATCCGACTTCAGACCTCGATGACACCGAGGACATTCGATGGGAAACTTTGTTCCATGTTTATGTGATTCTCGGCTCTTTCCGCACCAAGGGCAAGCGAACATGCTTTCGGAAATCGGTCCTTCGCAATGCGAACAGCGAAATTTTGTCTCTAAAGCTTTACCAAATTCGCTTTGAAACTCTTTCCAGCGTATCACGTGCCATTTTTGTTTGGTTGTTCGCCGAATCTTTGTTTCACTTGACGAACTTCGCGAAGGCCTGCTGGGAGACCGGATTTTCTGAAATCGATGCAACATATCGGACGCATCAGCAAAGCGTTTACGAGTATCCAGTTCCAACGCGCGTCGAATCAATTCGATAAAGTCAGGATGCAGTCGCTTTTCTAAGCGGTCGTACTTTAGCGGTGGCCAGTCATAAGGCCATTCGGGAAGGTGGCCGCTGAAGAGGCGATAGAATATGACGCCCAATGAAAAGACGTCGGACCGAAACGACGGCTTACCCATGGCTTGTTCCGGAGCAACATAGCCAACCGTGCCCGTGCCTGATCCTCGCAATGTACGCTGTGCTACTCGGGCAATCCCAAAATCCGTCAAGCGAATCACGTCGTTCGGAAACAGCAGAAAATTATCAGGTTTGATGTCGCAGTGAATTATTTTATGTTGATGTGCATGCGCCACGCCTGCCAACATTTGTTCGCAATATCCGACGCCCAATTCCACTGGCAGTCTCTTTTGTAAACGATCTTCCAGGCTCATCTGCCCTAACGAAGTCACAATTACAAATTGACCGTCAATGTAGTCGGCGTACTTCAGTGACAAGATGTTGGGATGTTCCAATTGAGCAGCTAACCGCACTTCTTGCCGAAACGATTCAATTGCGTCTGATGTCAACAAATGAGAAAACGGAATCTTCAACGCCACTCGGATGCCTTCGATCGTATCTCGAGCTCGATAAACGGTAGCGAACCCGCCTTCCGCAATTCGGCGTTCGATGATGTATTTTCCAAAGCGTTGACGAGCACGCAGTCGCATAGTCAATCAATTTCTATCGAAGCGAATCAAGTTTTTAGTTCCAGCAAGGGATCTCGGGCAGACGAGGACGATATCCGAGCGGACTCGGCAAAGCAAGCGGTGTGCAGAATCGTGCTAGCGACCTCTTTGGTGGCATTCTCTGGAAATCGCTATTCTGATTGATCTACTTCAATCTGAAGTCGCCCCATGATCCTCAGGACGGGGGAAATCAGCCCATAAGCGGTTTCGGAAGCCAAATTGCTGGCGCGAAATCGCAAGTGCCCTGCGCCAATACCACCTCGCCCCAATGTTGCATCTAAGGCGACCCAACGGTCCGTAACCCACACTTCGTTCCACATGTGGTACAGAAAACCTTGTCGTTCCGGCGAATAAATCAAACCAATGACAATTCGAGCCGGAATCTTTCTCGCTCGACACGCCGCAGCCAGCAGCACGGCATGTTCGCTGCAGTCGCCTTTCTTTTGGACCGCCACGGTTTCGGCCGAATCAAAGACCTGTGTGAATTCCGATTTCTCCAAGGACTTGAAAATGTATTTCTCTAACAGCCGAGCCGTTTCCAGTGCGTCTCGCTGGGTTCCTCCTGCCACCGCCTCGGCCAAGGCCACCACATGTGTCGCATCACATTGAATCAGCGGGCTGGACCCTAAATCCTCTTCGGTCGGTTGATCAGACGGAGTGGCAGGTGAAGACGCCGCGCGATTTACGGTCAAGATGGCGGCATGGTCCTGCGACGAAATTATTTTTTGCTGGTCATCTTGGGAAAAAATCTGAGCTGGTTCGAATGTGTCCAACTGAATTCGATAGACCGCTCGTTCTGCAGTGTCAAGCTTGGCGTGTTCACCCGCTACCGACACTAGCGAATCCAACGCCAAGTCAACTTCAAACGACGTGTTGGGCGAAGTGG
>JAGQOZ010000289.1 GCA_020426955.1 Planctomycetales bacterium | reverse complement strand
ATTGAGCAAATGGTGGACTTAGCGGAAACTCCCGCCGCGCGAGCTGTCGTGCAGGAGTGCTTGGGTTCGGCCAAGGGCAGCCTGGACAATCTAAGTGAATTGACCGTGGCTGCGTCAACCGTATCCTAAGGTCAGGCTCGAATTACACTGATACGCTCGGACCGTTGCTCAAAGAATACATTTGCCCATTTTCTAACTTTGAAGCGGTGCTGATGTTGCGATGCAGTTGATTGACACTCATACCCATCTGTTTGAAGATCGATTGTGTGACCAATTGCCGAATGTGGTTCTTCGAGCTCAACAAGCTGGCGTTTCGCAATCCGTTTGTATTGGTACGGATGTGCAAACCAGTAAGCGGTCAGTAGAAATCGCACAGCGGTTTTCAGATTCCATCTTCGCCGCCGTTGGCATACAGCCCAACTACTGTCACCTCGCAAAGGCAGACGATTGGGACCAGATTGTTGCGTTGGCTAAGCAGGATCGAGTTTGCGCGGTGGGCGAAACTGGGTTGGATCGGTATTGGAACGAATGTCCTTTCGATCTGCAGCAGGACTATTTCGATCGACACATTCGGTTATCGCAAGAGACGAATTTGCCGTTTGTGGTGCATATGCGAGATTGTTTGCCAGACGTGATGGTGATGCTTCGCGAAGGTCGGCAACGAGGTCCGCTGCACGGCGTGATGCACTCCTACACGGGTGATTTGACATCCGCACTGGAATGTATTGAACTGGGACTGCACATCAGCTTTGCCGGGATGGTGACATATAAGAACGCCGCCGATATCCGCGACGTCGCCGCCAAGATTCCGGCCGACCGGGTCTTGATTGAAACAGATTCGCCATATCTTTCTCCCGAACCTAAACGAAAACAGCGACCCAACGAACCCGCTTTGTTAGTTCACACAGCCGCTTGCATTGCAGAAGTTCGAAACATTCCGTTCGCCGAATTCGCAGAGTTAACTTCGAATAACGCCAAGCAATTCTTCCGAATCGCATAGACCGCCTGCCGGCAAGAATCTTGCTGCACTACCGACCAGCGGAATAGACCTGGTTCGCCGCGGCGATGCTGGCACCTGGTTCAAGTGAAACGCCCTGTTCGGCTAACAACTGTTCCAGGCCCGCCAGTAATAGCAAAACGTTGTTACTTCTTGCGGCGTAGCCCATCAGGCCAATACGCCAGACTTTGCCTTTGAACGCACCTAGTCCCCCGCCGATTTCAATACCAAAGCGTTCCAGCAGTCCTTTGCGAACCGTCACGTCATCTACGCCATGGGGAATGGTTACGGCATTTAACATTGGCAGTTGATGGCCATCTTGCGCAGCGAAGGAAATTCCCATCGCCGCCAAGCCTGCTTTCAAAGCTTGATGTTGTAGCTGGTGCCGAGCAAAACAGACGTCCAACCCTTCGGCCAAGACCAACCGCACCGCTTCGTGTAAACCGTAGCTCATATTGATTGGCGCCGTGTGATGGTAAACTCGTTCGCTACCCCAGTACGATGCCAACATGCTGACATCCAGGTACCAACTTTGCACTTTTGATCGGCGATTCAAAATCACATCGACGGCCTTTGGGTTGAATGTAATCGGAGCCAGTCCCGGCGGACAGCTGAGACATTTCTGTGAACCGGAATACATCACGTCCACGCCCCATTCGTCTACCTTGACCGGCATGCCTCCCAGCGCGGTGACGGCATCTACAATCAACATGGCGTTCGCTTGATGCACGGCATTCGCAATTTCGGGAATGGGCTGATTCGCCCCGGTTGAAGTTTCAGCCTGCACAATTCCGACGACTTTGGGCTGGAATTGGTCCAACAGCGGAGCCAAATCTTCAACCGAAAAAACTTCGCCCCAGGGACGTTCCACCGTTTTGACTTCGGCACCGCAACGGGTCGCCACGTCTACCATTCGACTGCCGAAGACACCGTTGACACAAATCATTACGCGATCACCCGGTTCGACCAAATTAACGAACGCAGCTTCCATCCCGGCTGAACCCGTGGCACTAACCGCAAACGTCATTTGGTTTTGTGTTTGGAACAGCGTACGCAACATTTGTTGAAGCTGGTCCATGATTTCCAGATAGTACGGATCCAGATGCCCAACAGTAGGCTTGCCCATTGCTTCCAAAACGTTGGGGTGGATGTCACTGGGACCTGGCCCCATGAGCACTCGGACCGGGGGTTGAAGCCGTTCAGGAAGGGACATGGTGATCACTCCTTGTGCCACCGCAAAGGCGGCGTCTTAGTTTGCTTGTCGAAACACCGATGCTGAGCGAACTTAGTCTGGTGTCGCGGAAATTGCAACCGATAGACGGACGGATCGAGCCAAGAATTGGCGGGAAATGATAGTCGATTCGCTGGGCAGACGGTATAATCAGCGGTTCTCGGAATTGGCAAACACAGTATCGATACAAGGGACAGAGTTTATGGCTTGTCGCAATTATTGGTTGCTATCTTTACTTTGCACCTTGGCGGTGTACGGTTCGGCGCGATCCCAGGATCTGGTTCGAGAGCTACAGAAACAAGCGGACGAGCAAAAGCAAGCCAGTTGGGGCCATTGGGGTGCCAAGCCCAACGTGTATTCCGATTGGACGAACCATTCGAATCGCTTGATCCCTATTTACACATTCGGGATTGATCTGACCGAATTCGCAGGTGAGCAAAGCGCCTATCGAAACGCCGACAAACTGCAAAACATTTACGGCTATGCGCCCCAGCAGACTGTGAATCCAAACGCGGAATACTTAGACCAGACCGATGTGTATCGGTTGCAACAGCAAGCAGTGAACGCCGGCAAGAAGTACGTCATCCTGATGGTGTTTGATGGCATGGACTGGCAGACCACACAAGCGGCAGCCGTCTATAAGTCGCAACATGTCTATGAATCGGGTCGAGGCAGCGGACTACTGTTTCAAGACTACCAAGGAACTCAGACCGACTACGGTTGGTTTGTCAGTAGTCCCTACACCACGGGTGGTGATGTGGACGTCAATACGCAAACTGCCACGTGTGATGGTAGCGCCAAGAACGGTGGCTATTCGTACCAAATTGGCGGACCATTTCCGTGGTCCAGACCAAAGGCTCCTACGTATCACTTGGGACAAGTCAAGAATGCTCCGCATGGTGTCACCGATTCTGCTTCGTCCGCAACGTCCATGACGGCCGGAATCAAAACGTACAACGCGGCCATTAACGTCGGTCCGAATGGCGAACAAGTTGTGCCGATCGGTCGAACGCTGCAAGCGGAACGCAATTGGTCCATCGGCGTGGTGACCAGCGTGCCCATCAGCCACGCCACTCCTGCTGCTGCCTATTCGAACAACGTCAATCGGAATGACTATCAGGATTTGACCAAAGACCTGCTGGGCTTGCGTTCTGTCTCGCACAGACAACAACCGCTGTCGGGCGTGGATGTCTTGATTGGCTGCGGTTGGGGAGAAACCAAGAACGAAGATTCCGGGCAAGGCGATAATTTTGTTCCTGGGAATCGCTACTTTCCGGAAACCGAATGGGGCAATGTGGACATAGAAAAGAATGGCAAATATCGAGTTGCTCAGCGCACGCCCGGCAAACCCGGCAAGCAAGTTTTGTTGGAAGCGGCTAAGCGAGCCTATCAGGAAAACACTCGGCTTTTTGGCTTCTTTGGCGTGACCGGCGACAAGGGTCGTCAGGGAGGTCATCTTCCCTATCAAACCGCTGACGGTCAGTACAACACGTACCAAGAGGTCAATGACCCAAATGACATCGACGAAAACCCGACACTGGCCGATATGACTCGAGCAGCATTGGGAGTCCTTTCGAAAAACTCGAACGGCTTTTGGCTAATGATCGAAGCCGGCGACGTCGACTGGGCCAACCACAAGAACAACCTGGACAATTCGATCGGCGCGGTCCTGAGTGGTGACGACGCGTTTAAAATGGTCATCAGCTGGGTCGAAAAATACGACAAGTGGGACGAAACCGCAGTCATCCTGACCGCCGACCACGGTCACCACCTCGTCATCTCGGACCCCTCGGTCTTGATCAAAAGCAACACCTCCTCCGCACTGTCGGCAAAGTAGCCGATTTCGCAGTTGGGATATCTGTCCGATTCTGCTTCTATGTGAATGAGCTTTTTCGAATGCAAACATGTAAACATGTCACGCGTTCGTTCGCGCTGCGAACGAACGCGTGATTGGCCTTGGCCACCGACGAGCAGCTGACCGAGATCGCGCAGATCAAGAAGGGGATTCTAGTCTTTGACTTTGTCGCCTTGCCCGCCGAACAAATAGTCTTGTCCTTTCTGCCCCTTCAAGTCGTCGCCGGCATCGTCGTCAGTGATCGTTCCGAGACCCAGCAACGCAGCGGCAACGTCACCATTCAGCCAGCTGGCTAAAGCTGCGTCAACGGCTGCCAAATCGTCTTGATTGGCCGTGGCACCAGCGATCAACAGGTCGTCGTGATCGCCGCCTTTGATGTTGTCACTGCCTTGAGCTCCGATCAGGACGTCATTGCCGTCGCGCCCGAAGATGTTGTCGTTTCCTTCGCCTCCATTCAAAAAGTCACTTCCGCTACCGCCGTGAATGTGGTCGTTGCCAAAACCACCAAAAACCGTTTGCGAAATCGTAATCGCACCGCCCGCTTCTCCATTGAAATGATCGTCACCACCCATTAGATACGCCACGATTCGTTCAAGGGATGAAAGCGAGTATGTTTGCGTGAGATTCGGACCTGCGCCCTGGTTGAATTGAGCATCAATGTTTAGCTGTCCGTTCGCATCTAGAGACAGATTGATATGGTCTCGGCCATCAGTTCCGACAACGTACAGCGTTCCGTCCATGAAATTCATCCCGCCCTGGACGACGGCAGTGGTGGTTGCGGTGCCAACGCCCCCTTCAAAATCGTCGATAGTGACGGTGATTGTGAATATGCCTCCTGTCGCGTAATCATGTTCAGCCGCGAACCAATCGTCAGCCTGATTGATATCGGCCGCTGCGATTGTTTCGATAGCCGAACCATCACCCCAGTCCACAGTGACGGAATGCATGTCGGTCAAATCAAGGTCTTGGAACATACCTTCAATCAATACGTTACCATCCGGCGAACCATTGTTTAGATCATCATTACTTGAAACCAGCTGAGTTACGGTTGGGTTGTCATTCTGACCGTTGATGTTGATCGTGACGGTCGCCGTGTCATAGAGTCCATTGCCGTCTGTGGCCGTGTAGGTAAGAACGCCCGACGTAGATTCGCCAACCGCCAGCCATTCGAACTGTCCATTCGGATCGTAGTTGATTGAAACGCCATCAGGATTGAGTGTTACGGTTCCAAGTGTGAACGTCGTCTCCACGTATTCAATGGTCAAACTATCAGTCAGATCCGGATCTGAATCATTGGCGGTTAGATTGAGATTAACGCTTGGGCCGTCCTCGCTAACGTCCAACAAGTCATCATTGGCGTTAGGAGCACTGTTCTTCCCATGAATACTGAGTGTCACTGTGGCCGTTGCCGTGCCTCCGTTGCCGTCGGTTATGGTGTAGGTAAACGAATCGGTTGCAACATCATTTGCCGAAAGATAATCAAACTGCTCATTCGGCGAATAGCTAATCGAATCGCCGTCCGGATTCAACACAACCGTTCCCAGCGTACCCGAAATGTCAACGCTTTCAATCTGCACATCGTCGCCAATATCGACGTCCGTGTCATTCGAAGTCAGATCCACAGCAACACTAATTGTGTCTTCAAAAAGTGAGGCGTCGTCATCATTGGCGTAAGGATTATCGTTTCGGCCAATCACCGATACTGTCACGTCTGCTGAATCGAATTCACCGTTTCCATCAGTAATGGTATAAGCAAACGTGTCCGACGCGAATTCGCCAGCGGGCAATGAATCAAACTGACCATTGGGGTCGTAATTAAACGTGCCGTTGGCGTTGCTTGTCACGATGCCAAGCGTGTCGTTCGCGTCGTAGCTTACGACAGTAATCGAATCCCCATCGGGATCGCTGTCATTGCTCAGGACTGAGCCGGTTGTGAATGGCGAATCTTGATCGGTTGTAAAGCTTGCATTATCGTGGTCGTCTTGAGCAACCGGAGGCAAGTTGTCTTCTTCGGTAACGTATCGAGTAATCATCAAGTCGTTTTGAGTCAGACTACCAAACGTCTGACCGCCAAATAGCAATCGTCCGTTGCCTTGATTCACGATTCGGACAATCAGACTGGGACCAATATTCCAAAGAATTCCGTCCGCGGGAGAATCGTAATCATCAAAAGATGTGTCAACGTCACCGTTCGAATTCAAGCGGACCACATTGCCACCGCCTTGTGAACTCAAGAGAATCCGATCTCGATCATCCACCAGAAGGGCATTCGGATAGACGCCGACAGCGGGTGGTTGGGCTATGCCAGCAGTCCCAAACGTGCCATCCAAAATGCCGTTCGAATTGAATCTGGCGACGGCCGATTCGGACTGATTATTCGCGTTTCGCCCATAACCAGAAATGACGATTCGTCCTTGGCTGTCCAGTCCGGCATCCAGGACTCCAGCGTTTCCATTTGGAAATTCAACATAGGCGGCGCCATTTGTACCAAAGGACGAGTCTAGTGTGCCGTTGGAACCAATGTCTTTCATTCGGAACACCATCCATTTTGAAGCAGTGAAATTTGCTCCTGTCGGAATGGCGTTGCCTGCTATGAACAATCCATCGTTCTCGTCCAAAAAGGCCGTCGTGATGTTCTCTTGTCCACCAAGGTCGATATCGGCAAACGTTGCTTCTAACGTCCCATCCGGAGCATATCTCCGAATCCTAACGTCCGTATCCGTACCGTTCCAAATGCCTGCAATCAGATAGATCGTTCCGTCAGAATCAACATCCCACGCTGAAACGAAGTCAGTATTATCGAGCCGACCATTATCGCCGAATGAAGTGTCTTGAACCCCGTCCGGCAAGTAGCGTACCACCGTTCGTCCCTCCGACACCAAAATCGCATCGTCGGTATGAATCTTCATGCGGTCATAGTTTCTGGCGTCCAATTCTATGACGCCGTCGCTATCAAAATTTGCGTCCAAGGACTGACCGTCTTCGTCATAACGAACCAGACGCCTTGTCGAACCCGATTGAACCAATCCAACAATTCTTCCTGCGCTGTCCGTTTGAATATCTAGCAGGGAATCACTGCTGGATGCCTGAAAATCGACCGAGTTCCAGCCGCTCGTGTCAAAGCTGGTATCGTAAACACCGTCGGCAGTAAAGCGTCCAATGGCCATGTCAAATGTACCGGAACCTGAAACGTATCCGCCAAACAAGAACCCACCAGCATCCGCCGCTAGAGCTCGCGCCAATTGGGTTTGCTGCACAGGAGAGAATCGAGCGATTGAATCAGATGGGTTGCCCCAAAACTATTGTCGGGCGTGCCATCATTTTTTAATCCGTAAAGTCCCCAGCGAAATCCAAGCGCAATCGTACCGTCTGGACCGATTTCTAGTCGATCAGGTCCACCAGAAGTGTTTGTAATATGAATACCGTTGGTCCCAAACGAAGCGTCCAACTGCAATGCCTGATCCAAACGCATCGCATATCCGCGAGAAACATAGCTACCGCTGGCGAGTTGATTCTGCACCCAGCCACCGACGACAATCTTGCCGTCAGCATCGATTCGAACACCTTTTGCTGAATCCAGCCTATCGGAAAGTTCAAACAGCGATCCTTCTGCTACAGTTCCATCGGCGTTATATCGAGCTCAAGTTGGTAGCCGAAACG
>JAGQOZ010000028.1 GCA_020426955.1 Planctomycetales bacterium | reverse complement strand
TTGGGTTGGGGCGATCTGCAGTGTTATCGCAAGGATTCGCCGATTCAGACGCCGCATCTGAATCAGATGGCTCGTGACGGTCTGCGGTTTCAGCGTTTCTACGCGGCGGCACCCGTCTGCAGTCCAACTCGAGCATCTTGCTTGACGGGCCGCCATCCGTTTCGGATGGGCATTACCCATGCCAATGTCGGCCATCTGCCGGCTGTGGAACGGACCTTGCCTGAGTTGTTGCGAACAGCCGGATATCGAACGGGGCACTTCGGCAAATGGCATCTTGGTACGCTGAGTAAAACGGTGCGAGATTCGAATCGAGGTGGTCCGGCGGGTGCAGCACATTTCGCTCCGCCCAGCGAACATGGCTTTGATGTTTCCTTTTCCACAGAGGCCAAGGTGCCGACATTCGATCCGATGTGGCGCCCCAAGTCGGACTTTCGCACAGCGTGGGACGCGATGCCTGCTCCCGATGAAGACGGCGAACCGTATGGCACTCGGTATTGGAACGTGTCGGGCCAGGATATTTCCAGCGAAGTATACGGTGACGATTCCGCTTTTATCATGGACAAGGCGTTGGCGTTTGTTCAGCAGTGTGTAGCCGAAGAAAAACCGTTCTTGGCGACCATTTGGTTGCATGCTCCACATTTGCCGGTGGTGGCCAGTGAACAGCATCGGCGGCCGTACGCCCAATATGATGTGCATTTTCGAAATTACTATGGTTGCGTGTCGGCTTTGGATGAACAAATTGGGCGTCTTCGCCAGCAATTGCAGCGTTGGCAAGTGGATGAGAACACCATGATTTGGTTTTGTTCAGACAATGGCCCCGAGGGAGATGCTGGTTCGCCAGGATCAACAGGCGGTTTAAATGGTCGCAAACGATCGCTGCTGGAAGGCGGAATTCGAGTTCCCGGAATTTTGGTCTGGCCAGGAATCGTAGCCGAGGGATCGGTGACCGATGTCCCGGCAGTCACCAGCGACTATCTGCCAACCATTTTGGACGAACTGGATATTGCACACGCGGATGATCGTCCGTTGGACGGAATGTCCCTGCGCAACGTGATTCGA
Source organism: Planctomycetales bacterium (assembly GCA_020426955.1). Lineage (GTDB taxonomy): Bacteria > Planctomycetota > Planctomycetia > Pirellulales > Pirellulaceae > JAGQOZ01. The sequence continues at coordinate 22,398 of JAGQOZ010000028.1, read as the reverse complement.
CAATCGCAGTCCGAGCGAAATCAGCCGATTGGGTTTCAGTCTGGCAAGCAGTTGGCGTGGATTGCGGATCGTTACAAGGTTTATTCGAACGATCATGGCCAAACTTGGCAGCTGTTTGACATCAAGGCAGATGCGAACGAAACGCACGATTTAGCGCACGAGCATCCCGAAATGGTTCGGCAATTCGCAGTTCAGGCAAATCAATGGGCGAAAGACTGTCGGCCAGAGGAATAGACGACATGCATCTCGCTGCGTGCGATCTGCTAACCGATGTTTCGTGGAAAAGTTGGCCGAGCTACAATCGTCGTAGTTACCATCGACGTGCGATGAACACTTGCAGCGGGCACAGTAACGCGTTAGCGTAGCCAAGTAGAATTGCCCATTGTTTTCCCGAACGGTATGAAAAGAAGTGAATTCATGATGATCAAAACTGGCCTTTGCCGAATTTCATGTCTGCTGCTGGCGGTGACAACGTGGCTGCTGACTGTGGCCAATGCACAAGCGGATCGTCCCAATATTTTGTTCATTTTTTCCGACGATCATGCCATAAACGCGATTTCCGCCTACGGAGGTCCGCTGGCGAATGTGGCGCCGACGCCAAATATCGATCGGTTGGCTCGCGAAGGCGTATTGTTTGTGAATTCGTTCTGCGCGAATTCCATTTGCGGACCTTCGCGTGCGACGATTTTGACTGGGAAGCATAGTCACAAGAACGGCTTCATGCGCAATACGGGCAAAGGCTTGGATCAGTCTCAATGGACGGTAGCCAAAGCGTTGCAGGCGAATGGTTACAACACCGCCGTGATTGGCAAGTGGCATTTGATGACCGATCCGGTGGGCTTTGATCACTGGGAGATTTTGCCGGGGCAGGGGAATTATTATAACCCGGTGTTTCTTCAGCAAGATGGCCGTCAGCAGCGTTTCGAAGGTTATGCTACCGACTTGACCACCGAAAAGGCGTTGCATTGGTTGGCTGAAGAACGTGATTCGAATAAGCCGTTCTTCTTGATGTGTCAGCACAAAGCGCCACATCGCACGTTCGCTCCGGCACTGCGGCATTTGGGCGCGTTTGATAGTGTGAGAATCCCAGAACCAGAAACACTGTTCGACAATTACGCCAATCGCAGTGGCACGTTAAAGCAGAATGAAATGGAGCTGGATCGGCACTTTGACTGGGCCTATGACGCAAAGGTGCGAAAAGACGAACGAGGCAGCGTGGAACTTCCTGCGCCGGATCGCTATGGAACGCCCGAATACAATCGGATGACGGATTCTCAGAAAGCTCGTTGGGATGCGCACTTTGGACCCAAAAATCAGGCGTTTTTGAAAGCATTTCAAGCGGGCGAATTGACGGCAAAGCAGGTTGTGCAGTGGAAATATCGTCGCTACATGGAGAATTATTTAAGCACCGTCAAAGCGGTGGATGAAAGCGTAGGGCGTTTATTGGATTATCTGGAAGAAAGCGGTCTAGCCCAAAACACGATTGTGATTTATTCGTCGGACCAAGGGTTTTATTTAGGCGAGCATGGTTGGTACGACAAACGTTGGATGTTTGAAGAATCGATGCGCATGCCGTTGATTGTGCGTTGGCCTGGCCATGGTGAACCTGGCTCCAGACCAACTCAGCTGGTGCAGAACATTGATTACGCGCCCACGTTTATGGAAGCGGCAGGGCTGGAAATTCCGCTCGAAGTACAAGGTGAATCCCTGTTGCCGTTGATCCAAGGCGAATCTCCGGAATGGCGCAAATCACTGTATTACGCTTATTATGAATTGGGCGAACACGCGGTGCCTCAGCATTTTGGCGTACGAACTGACCGGTACAAATTGATTCATTTTCCGCTGACCAACGAATGGAATCTTTTTGATTTGCAGACTGATCCTCAAGAGCTGACCAGCGTTCATGGTCAATTGGCTTACCAAGCGGTGCGCAAGGAAATGGAAGAAGAATTTCACCGTTTAAGGAAAGCGTATGAGGCACCGCCGCTGCCCACGCAATAGTATTTGATGTCTTCGAACGGCACCGATTAAAACGATTGGGACTAACAGTCGTCGGTGTTGCCAATGGCGCGCAGACCGTCTAGCAGAGCTTTGAATTCGTCTGCACAACACGGGCATGATTCGATGTGCGTCCTGACGGCCATCATCGCTTCGCACAGGGAACGGCCTTCCAGTTCGGCTTCGGCGAATTCGGCCAGTCTGTCAAAGCAACATTCACAATCCATCGAGTCTTCTTTGGTGGTGCCAATCAATTGCAACAGTTTGGCGATTTGATTCTTGGAAAGAGACATGAAATGCTCCTAGGCGAATAAGTCGGCGAGTGTTTCCGCTGTGATTCCGGCCTTTTCCAGGCCGGTGCGAAGCTTCTTTCTCGCGTCATGGATCAACTTGTAAACCGCATTCCGATTGCTGCCCAACCGACTGGCAATTTCCTCGATGGCCAGCCCGTTTAGCATCGCCTGCATGGCAATTTTCTGCTTGTCGGTCAGCGTTTCGTCTACTAGTTGTCGTAGTGTGGAAAGTGCATCTCGCTTGGCCGCGTCGGCGTTGCCGTCGTCCGTCGTGTCTTCAATTTGGAGTGCGCCACCGTTTGCCAGGGAGTCTAAAGAAACGTCTTGATGCCGACGGCGTCGAAGTTCGCTAATGGCTAACCGCGTAGCAATGGTCATGGCCCACGTGGTGAATTTGCTGCGCCCGGCGAATTGATCCAGTGAATCAAGAATGCGAATAACAGCGTCTTGTGCAATATCTTGCGCAAACGCGTCTCCTCCGCCGCGACTGGCCATGGACTTGGTTAGGCCGCGAACTAGAAACGCGCGTAATTCGGAAATCGCGTCGTCTCGATTCGGACCGGTCAAGCGACCGACCCATTCGTCTTGTTGATTAACCATGTCAAAAACTTCCATTGCCGCCGGCCGAAGAACAGGCAACGGATTGTTGCAAAATTGAAAGCGAACGTCCAGCAGGACCTGGACGTTCATTTCGGGTGCGGCGGATAGATTAGCCTACGCTGGCGGGCAACAAATCAAGCAACTTGGCTTTGGGAACGGCTCCCACGGCGTGAGAAACAAGTTGTCCGTTTTCAAAGACGCAGAACGCTGGAATGGATTGGATTCCTAAGCGAGATGCGTATTGATTCGCTTCGTCTACGTTGACCTTGACCACGGACACTCGGCCTTGTAATTCGGCGGCAAGTTCGTCCACTACGGGACCCATCATGCGGCATGGTCCACACCAAGGCGCCCAAAAGTCGACCAAGACGGGAACAGGCGATTCCAAAACTTCTTTCTGAAAGGTGCTGTCATTAACGTGTTTGGTGGCCATGATATTTCCTTTTGGTAAAGGGGGATTTTGTATTTGTGACTACCCTTGGGACGTCGCGAATGGCGAAAGTCTTACGAAAGGTTTTCCATCAGTGGGAAATATGAGAGAATGCTCGCTGCGAAACATTTGTTCCGGTTGGGGTGACTGTAGTGGGTGAGCTATGAATTCGAATATCACGTCTTTGTCTTGGGCATTCGCCTTTTTCGCGTGCGTTGGATTGCATTGTTCGCCTATCGCGGCGCAAGTGGATTGTACCGGTCAGGATTCGGCCGCTGCGATTCCCAAGAAGTTGGACGTGCCGTGTTTGCCCAATGCGGTTCGCGTTCATGAAAGAGTTATTTCCGGCGGGCTGCCAGAAGGTGATGTGGCGTTCGCGGAATTGGTTCGTCTAGGTGTCCGCACGGTGATCAGCGTGGACGGTGCAAAACCGGACGTTGCCACCGCTGAAAAACACGGTCTGCGGTATGTTCATCTTCCACACGGTTATGACGGGATTTCACCCGCGCGAATGCAAGAACTTGCGAAAGCAGTGCGAGATTTAAAAGGGCCGATATATATTCATTGCCATCATGGAAGGCATCGAAGTCCGGCAGCCGCGGCCGTGGCATGTGTTGGTGCCGGACTGATTCCTGCTGAATCCGCCAAGGACGTCTTGTCTGTGGCGGGAACCAGCGTCAAATACCGAGGCCTGTTTTTGGCGGCCGATGGAGTGAAGCCGTTTGATGCATTGCAGTTGGATCGCCTGAAATGTGAGTTCCCCGCTGTGGCTCAGTTGCCCGTCATGGCAGAAGCGATGGTAGAAGTTGAACATACGCATGATCGAATCAAAAAACTCGCGGCCTCGGACTGGCGGACTCCAGCTGATCATCCTGACTTGAATGCGGCGCATCAGGCGTTGCTGTTGCGAGAACATTTCACGGAGCTATTGCGAACCGACGAGGCCCAGGCTTGGGGTGATGAGTTTTTGGACATGTTACGAGACAGCGAACAGGCTTCTACCAAATTGGAAGATTCGCTGGAGCGTTGGGATGGCCAGTCGGCAGTTCCGGCTTCGGTTCGCTTTGCGGCAAAGCAGATCAGTACCGAATGCAAACGGTGTCACGAACGCTTTCGAGATGTTCCAGTCACCGAACGAAAGTGATTAGCGAATCGGGGCCAACTGGACTTGATCAACGTCTAGCGTGCCTTTATTTCCGAGCAAACTGATGCCCAAAACGGCAAAATTCGCGGGAGCGGGAATCACCAGCTGAGAATCAAATGATTTCCATTCTTCGGTTTGGTGGATCGGCAAGACGGTTTGTCCGCACGGTTCGCGTTGGCGATCATAGAATTCAATGAAAACGCCAAACGTCTGATCAGCGGGCTGCGGTTGGGATCGCACCATCAACGATAAGCGAGCTTCTTGAACCGTGAAACTGTCGACTTGGATGGCTTGCAACAGCTGAGCAATGCGATTGTCTGTCTGGTTTTTCAGTCGCAAAAACTGTTGACCATGAGGAGCCGTTTCGTCTTGGACAATCTGCGATTGGCGAAGGTAGTACCATTCGGCGGGAACGTTGTCCTTTGCCAATTGTTCAAAGCTGCCGTTGCGAATCGTCAACGGCTCTAAATTGGCGTCTAGGGTTCGCTGCGATTCTGCTTGCCCTGTCATCGGGACAAAAAACGTACCTTGCAGTTCTTGTCGGTGCAGCTTGCCATTGGTCTTGGTGAAGCGAACCAGCGTCTGTCCTACTCGGCTGCCAACCGGAATGATCAGCGTGCCGCCTTCTGCCAGTTGGTCTGCCAGTGGCTGAGGAATCGATTCAGGTGAACAGGTGACAATGATACGATCGAACGGCGCGTGTTCGGGCCAGCCTTGATAGCCATCGCCGATGCGGCAATGGACGTTTGGGTAATCCAGTTCTTGCAGTGTCTGTTTGGCCTGTTTGCCTAGTTCGGGCACAATTTCAATCGTATAGACCTCTTTCACTAACGGACTCAGAATTGCCGCTTGATAACCGCTCCCGGTGCCAATCTCTAATACTCGATCCGTGGCTTTCAGCTTCAACTGTTCGGTCATGTAGGCCACGATGTACGGCGGTGAAATAGTCTGCCCATTGCCAATCGGAACGGCCATGTCAAAGTAGGCCAATGAATGTTGCTGTGGTGCGACGAATAGGTGTCGAGCTGTTTGGCGCATAGCTTGGAGCACACGTCGGTCTTGGATGCCGCTGGGAATCAAGACGTCATCAACCAGCTCGTTCCGTAAGTCTTCGAAAGAACGTTTGCGAGCTTGCACTTCCAATGTGAAATGTGAAGACTGACCGTACGTCAATGTTGTCCCCAGAAGCCAAGATGCGAAGAAAATCATTCGTAACAGAATAGCGTTCATCGGAGTGCACCGAACGGTTTCAAAAGGATAGGGACCGGTTGCGTTAAGCGTAGCACATACGAATCAAGCCATTTGGGCTTGCCGGTGGTCAACATTTTTCCGCTGATTTTCCAGCGGCAAAGCCACCAGGTGCTGGTCTGCAGCGAAGAATAAAAAAGCCGTACGATGTCGTGCATCTACGGCTGGAAATGATGAAAACCAGGACCAAGTTTATCCGGGATTTCTAACTTGGACTTCGGCTGTGCTGAGCAAATGGTTTGCCCGCTCCAGAATTTCGGAATCACAGGCCGATGCGTCTACTTCGTCCGCATCCGAAGCTACCAAACGGCCTCGGCAATGCCGGCAAATTACTTCTCGCCCCAAGTACTCGACGCGAACCTGTAAACTGCGTCCACAAGTCGGACAGGTCTGATAGAAATAGGAACTCCTGGGCATCGCATCTTCTCCTTTTGTTCTCGTTACGAAGCGTGCCTGACAACGGGATTAAACATATCAATTCCCATCCGGAATCACAACAAGTCGCCCGCCGATTGGCTCGATTAGGTCGAATTCGCTTACAATCAAAGCAGTTGCGACGGTCATGCTTGAGATTCGAAAGAACCGAATCGGCGGAAATCGCTAAAACATGGTGTACGAACGGTTCCCATCGATAGTTCGGTCACAAAATTGGTGACATGTAAAGCAAAAACAATTTTGACGAAATTGCGGTTGAATTATGATTTCGCAGCGATTGTACATAGGTGGCGTATTGCTGGCCTGGGGCATGACGATGGGGTGGCTGGTGTGGTCTCGAGTGGTACCGCCGATTCGTCACGGTCAGCCGCCAACGTTTCAGGATGTATTGCCTCGGGAAGCCGAAGTTCGTCCGGTGGAATGGCAAATTCTGCTAAACGGCAACGCGATCGGTTTTGCGACGAACCAAGTGATTCGCCGTGAAGATGGGACGGGGGAATTGGCAAGTCGAGTGGAATTGCAGGATTTGCCGGTGGCCAAGTTGTTGCAGCAAACCTTGGGCTGGATGGCGGCGGCCTTGCCAGCGTTGTCGGGCGGCGATTTGGACGAGATCGGCGAGATTGATATGTCGATCAGAACGGAGATGAGTTTCAGCCATTTTGGCGAATTAACATCGTTCACCACGTCGGTCGGAATGGAAGGATTTGAGGATGTGATCAAGCTGTATGGCGCGGTCCATGATGATCAGCTGCAAGTGAAGGTGCGCAGCAAGTTGTTGGCCGATTCGCTGCAGGAGGATTCGGACGGTGGAAGTTATCGGCAACTCTATGAAACTGTCGTGCAAATCCCGCCGGGACAATTGGTAGCGGATTCTCTTTCGCCTCAGCCTCGGCTAGGACGATTAAAGGTGGGACAAAGTTGGAGTTTTCAGTCGTATCGACCACTTTCCATTACCGGTGGCATGGATACGATTTGGGCCACGGTGGATGAGAAGACAACCATCGATTGGCAAGGGCAGGATCGGCCGGTGCACGTCGTTCGGTTTCGGCGCAATCTCCAACGAGCACTTTCGGCTGAAGAGGAACCGATTGGCCAGCTGTTGGTGGATGAGGATGGCGAAGTCTTGCAGCAACAGATGCAGGTAGGAGGCTTGCAAGTGTTGTTTGTTCGCACTGAAGATGAGGCGGTGTTGATGCCTTGACGTCTGAGTTTGACTGCACAATTAAGTCAACGGGCAAGGGAAAACTGGATTCGGTGAACAATGATAGAAATATGCGGCTTGACGAAGCGATACGGCGCAAAGACTGCCGTTGCAGATTTGGATTTAACGATTGCTCGAGGCGAAGTGTTCGCGTTCTTAGGCCCGAACGGAGCTGGCAAGACAACTTCCATCAAATCGATGGTGGGACTGCTGGTGCCGGCCGCAGGCAGCGTGACGCTAGATGGAATCGATGTGGTCAAGCAACCGCAAGATGCGAGTCGGATTGTGGGCTATGTTCCGGACGAACCGTATCTGTACGACAAACTGACCGGTCGTGAATTCTTGGAATTTACGGTAGGCATGTATGGCATAGAGGGTGCTGCGGCGAAAGAGTGTATCGAGCAACAAATTGCGGCGTTTGAATTACGTGGTTTTGTGGATCAGTTGTGTGAAAGCTATTCGCACGGTATGAAGCAGCGCGTGGTGTTTGCCTCGGCTTTGGTCCATCAGCCTCGCGTGCTGATTGTGGACGAACCGATGGTTGGTTTGGATCCCAAGAGTATGCGGTTTGTAAAAGATCTGTTGCGCATGGAAGCAGCCAAGGGCACCACCGTATTCATGTCGACGCATACGTTGTCGGTAGCCGAAGAGATCGCGGATCGCATCGGTGTTATTGCCCATGGTCGGCTCAAATTCGTGGGGACCATTTCTGATTTGCGACGACAGCTGGAACGTCACGATTCGACGCTGGAAACGCTGTTTTTGGAAATGACCAATGAAGCATCTGAATCGTTCGTAACGCAGGGGTAGGGCGATGTTGCAAAAGCGTGCTCTGACCGATCGCCAGGAAGCGCGTGTCCTGGAACAAGTACGGTGGCAAACGTTCCGAGCGACCATCTTGCAATCGTTACGAACAAGCCGACTTCGCGTGTGCGTGGTCGTGGTGTTGAGCGCCGTGTTTTGGCTCTGCATGTTTGGATTGTTTTATGCTGGGTTTGATTTGATTACGTCCGCCATTGGGCATTCGCCGACGTTGGCCAGAACGGTACACGCAATTTACAACGTCTTCTTTCTTTCGCTGTTGGTCATGTTGTGTTTGTCATCCGCGGTGATCTTGTTTACATCGCTGTATCAGACGGCCGAAGTATCGCATTTGTTGACGATGCCAATTCGGCCCGGTCGAATTGTGATTCACAAATTCTACGAGGCGGTGGTGTTGAGCTGTTGGGGCTTTATCTTGCTGGGCAGTCCATTGCTGGTAGCGTATGGCTGTGTGGCCCGTTCGCCTTGGTACTACTACTTCATGTTATTGCCGTTTTTGGTGTCGTTTGTTTTCATCCCAACGTCCATCGGCAGCATTTTATGTCTGTTGGTTGTTTCGTTTTTTCCCAAGTATCGGTTTTGGTTGCTGGGGTTTGTGGCAGCGATGGTGTTGGCTGTCTTTGGGACGTTTTTCTTCACAGCCTTTGCGGGCGAATCGAAGGACTTGCTGTCAGCCCTCTGGTTTCAGAATACTTTGAGCCGAATGAAGTTGGCTGAACAGCCCTACCTGCCAAGTTGGTGGCTCAGCACAGGATTATTGGAAGCGGCTCATCCGGCTAGCCAACATGCGACGCGTAATGCATTTTGGGAAAGCTTTTCGTTTCTGGCTGCCTTGACGGCGAATGCGCTGTTAGGACCGATTGTGGTTTATCAGATTGCCGACCGATATTTTCGCTCCAGCTTTTCGGAACTACAGGGAACCAAACGAACCACTCGTTGGCGTTTCTTCGAACCGGTTGATCGAATGTTCGAATTGGGGCTAACGCTGTTTCCGCGTCAATGGCGTTTGCTGCTTCTGAAAGACTTCCGGCTCTTTCGACGCGACCCAATGCATTGGTCACAGTTCTTGATCTTCTTCGGCCTGTTGGCTTTTTATTTTGTGTATGTGCGACGGTTTCACTACGGGCAGGAATTGGACGGTTGGATTACGGCAGTTGGATTTACGAATTTGGGCGTCGTAGGGCTGATCCTTTCGACGTTTACTACTCGATTCATCTATCCCATGATCAGTATGGAAGGACGTCGATTCTGGGTCTTGGGAACATTGCCACTGAAGCGAAGTTCCATTCTGTGGTCCAAATTAGTCTTTGCCTTGGCGGTGTCGCTGTTGCCGACGTGCGGCTTGATTTGCCTGAGCGATGTGGCGTTACAAGTTTGGGATCGAGCACCTTGGATTGGCGTGTTGCACCAAGTTTCGGCGATAGGAACGTGTTTTGGTCTTTGCGGCATGGCGGTTGGCTTAGGAGCTCGTTTTCCCGACATGAGCGCTGTTTCTCCATCACGTGTCGCAGCAGGGTTTGGTGGAACGTTGACGCTGGTATTGAGTGCCTTCTTTGTCATCAGTCAGACCTGTGCGACCGCGTTTCCCGTTTATTGGTATCAGGTTCGACTCAGCGAAGGTGGTGCGGATCCGTCCGGATTTGCAATCTTGGTGGGTGTACTGTTTTCTTTACTTGTTACATTGTTTGCGACATTTCTGCCGCTTTGGATTGGTTTTCGGGCATTTCGTCGGTTCGAAGCCAACTGACCGTGTTTGAAAGTGTTGACTTTTGGGCAGAGCCAGTGGAGGAATTTTGAGGATTTGGGCAAGTTTGTGGACGAAACGCTGGAACGCATGACGGACGCTGATACACTAAAGGGGTTGATCAAAAGAGAGACCTTTGATGACTGGGATGGGAAAACTACGATGAAACTAAGATTTGCAGCATGTATTTTGTCCGTGTTGTTTCTGGCGCCCATGGCAAACGGAGCAATAGCACTGTCCGACCTTGTCGACAACAACGGATCCTTGACGGTGGGCGATTTGGTCTTCGATCAGTTTGCCGTAAGCTACAGCGGTGAAATGCCTTCACCGGAATTCATCAACGTGGTGGAATTGGATAGCAGTGGCAATTACGGTATTCGCATCCAGGGCGGTTTCTTGGATTACCCCGTGAATGGTCCATCGGAATTGACTGTTAGCTACCGTGTCACGCCGACTGATTCGGCAGCGGGCTTTCTTAGTTCAACGTTGATGGGAAACCCGACGGCGATTGTGAATGGAAGCATCGGCGTTACGTCGACGTTTGCCGGTTTAGGAAATTCATTGAACATTTACGATTCCACGGTAGATGGAACGGACTTGTTGGATTCAACCGTGTTTGATTCTCCGCAAAGCGAATTGAATGTCAGTTTCACGGTGGATGCCGCATCGACCGATGGTGCCGTTACACTTTCGTTTGTGGATCAAACGTTTACGACAGGCGGCGGCGTAGTTCCCGAAATGTCGTCCGTGGTTGGCTGGAGCTTGACGATGCTGCTGGGTTTGGTGGGCCTGAAGTATCGTCGCAAGAAGTAGCGAACGCGGGTCAACTTTATTCTGATTCATCAAAAGGGTCGTGACGAAAGTCGCGGCCCTTTTTCGGTTCGGGGACGAAGTTTTTTTTTAGCAACAAAATGTTTCATTCGTTATACTCGGACTCCAGCGTAATCATCAGGCGGCAGACAAATTTAGGCGCGGAAAAGGAGTGGTTTGGTAATGGCAAAGCGAAAAGTTGCGAAGCGAGGAATCAATAAGTCGCAGGCGGTTCGAAATGAACTGAAAAAAGGCATTACGTCTCCCAAGGAAGTCGTAGCGAATTTGGCGAAACGCGATATCAGCGTATCTGCGGCCTTTGTCAGTAACGTCAAATCCGGTATGAAGAAACAACGCACAACCAAGGAAGCTCGTACTGCATTCAAAGACACTGCGGGCCGAAGCAGTCAGTATACTGGCGAATCCAAACCGTTGCTGGCCGCAGTGGACTTGGTGGTGTTAGTGGGGGTGAAAGAAGCCCATGCTCTAATTGATACGGCCGAACAGTTAGTCGAACACGTGGAAGCTCGTTTGAAATAACATTCTAAGGAACGATCGCGTTCGACCGGGCTTATGGACGCTGGATGCGTTGTCGCAATCGTTGTAGCAAACCGGATCCAGACTCTTTCCGTTCGTTCCGGCGTTGTTGGACGTCATCACGCAGTTCTTTTAGCTGATCAAGAACGTCTTGGGCACTGATGTCACCCTGGACAACGGGAGCAGCCAGTTTGCTGAGAAGTTCACTGGCAAATTGCCCGTCACCCTGAACGTTCAATTCGGGTTTTTCGAGTGTTCCTACGACTGGAATCTGAATTTTCTGTCCCGCCAATGCTTGTCCTAGGGTTCCGCCAATCAATTCCGAGGGCAGGGGAACGGTGATCAGTAGATCCAGTGATTCGTCGACGATGCCGACGGAGCCCTCAGAGCGAAGCAAGAAGGGCGGATTGCGGTGTGCCAAGCCGAATTCAAGTCCTGTGTGATGGACGCGGCCAGCGGACATGTTGAAGCGAATCTTGGATTCATTGGCAATTTGGATGGATTGGTTTTCATCTTCAGGACGCAGCACCACTGTCAATTGCTTGGCCAATGGATTGCGCAGTCCCGTTGTCAACTGATGAATTGTCAGGTCACCTTCCGCAGTTGAATCCTGGATGGAATTCAGCTGGATCTTGCAGGAAACTACATCAAGAGAAAGCTGGCCTTGCGTCCAAGCAACATCTGCTAAGATCGGTGCAATGAAGTGTAAGCCGTGTTCACACAGCGCCGGAGTCAGGTTGGCCCGGTCGATAATTCGTCCGGGCAAAATGGTTACGGTTACATCTTCGGCTTGCCGTTCAAAAACGGCCTCGATGGTAACATCAGAGGCAATGCGGTTGGGCTGCGCAGAAGATGCTGTGATAACATCAATGTTCGCTCGATTGACCAGCAGGTTGATTCGTACGTCTCGCTCTGTTTCTTCGTGCAAGTCTTCCGGCAATTCGGGAACTTCCGTTTGGCTTTGCCAATGACGGTTGGCGTCAATCTGGATGGTCGGTTCGTTTAGGCAGAGTGCACCAAGTTGCTGCTGGTTGCCTAAAAGTTGAAGGAAACTTCGATCCAATTCGACGACCGGTGTTGTGACTTTCCATTTCCGGTCCTCGTCCATCAGTTCCAGGTCGTAGATTTTCTGTTTTCCGAACCAAGATAATCTGGCTCGCTGGTATTCGAACTCCATCTGACTATCGGCAAGTGTCGCCGATATGACGCTGTCGGCAATTCGAGTCCAGGCCAGTAGTGAAGGCAAAAAAGCCAGAACGAATAGCGTGAAGACAAAGAACAGGCTAAGTATAGCGAACCGGCGACGCAAAAACGCTTGCATGGTAATCCCAACGTTGATGTTTGGTGTATTTCAAGAAACGGAACCGAAGTTGCGAAATCGTCTACGATTCTTCGCTGGTTGACGAGCCCGATTTCGTCGTCTCGCGTCATGAATCCAGCGGACGGCAAATCCGCATACACCGTTCGAATTAACATAGCATTCTGCCCGTCACGAGAAAAGCAATGCAGAATTTGACTGGTCGCTGCCCCAAAAGAACGCTCGGGACGGTTTGTTCTTGCGGTTTGACACGTCCGCAAACCATCGTTTAAGGTGACAGAGAGCCAAAAATCGAGGTTTTGCCAGTACATTTAGGCCGGCTAGCAAGGTGTTTGCCGTCTGAGTTGTGGGCAAACCGGATACCGTTTGCCATATTCATGCCGAATTTCGATTGTGTCGCGGCATGTCGGATTTTGCGATACATCTTTTGGTTGAGGAAGAAGATGAAGTCCGTGTTTCTTGTTCTGGTTTGGTTGCTAGGCTTAAATGTTGCCGCTTTTTCGCAGACATTTGCGTTGCCTTCGTATCACATCTATCGTTCGAACGGAAGCATGTCATTTCCTGATCAGGGATTGGGAAGCACCAGTTCCGTTCGTCGTGGATATGTTGTTCGCCAGCCAGGTCTGTTCGCCCGATCTGCCAGTCAGATGGGAACAAGCGTCCATGTGACCATCATCGATCATCGCGAATGGGACGCCCAGATTCGATCGGCGCACGCGAATCAGCGGCAAGGGGAAGAGCGAATTGACGAGGTAAGACTGCGTGCCGATTTTATCGCTCGTCATAAACGGATCAATCGAAAGCAACTGAAGAAGCCTTAAGATCGGAATTTACGGGTTTCGCTTGTTCATTCGCTGTCCGTGATTTTGTCTTTTAGCGGGCGCGTTTTCGGCAGGGGAAGTAAGTTTCGATATGAACAAGACAACCTACAGTAGTAACGAGCCCATGCAGGATTCAATCGCAGATTTGGTCGAGCCATGCTTCTTGGTCGGCGCAGAACGGTCTGGCACGACGCTGTTTCGGCTGATGTTGGATCATCATCCAGATTTGGCCTTTCATAGCGAATTTGAATTTGCTGTTGATTTGTTGGAAGACGGCCGCTTTCCGGACATGGATGCGTATCATGCCTTTCTGGAAACCGACCGCGTGTTTCAGCTGACTGGTCACGATGTCGATCAATCCCTTGCCTATCCCGAATTGGTACACAGTTTCCTAGAACAAAAACGCCTGAAAGATGGTAAGACAATGGTGGGGGCCACCGTCCATCGGCATTTTGACAGATTGTTGTCCATTTGGCCTCATGCAAGGTTCATACATATCCTTCGTGATCCACGCGACGTGGCTCGATCGAATTTGAAAATGGGGTGGTCTGGAAACGTCTATTTCGGTGTAGATCGTTGGATTGAAGCGGAAGAGACTTGGGAGCGGCTCAAGAGCACGCTGGACTCGGACCGGTACATGGAAGTTCGATATCTGGATCTAGTGACCAATACGGAAGGCGTGCTGCGTGAAGCGTGCCAATTCTTGGGTGTCGAATTCTCCGAGCAAATGTTCGAATATGCCGATTCGTCTACGTACGATTTGCCAGACGCTCGAGCTCTTCGGCAGTGGGAGAAAAAACTTTCCGCGAATGAAGTTCGTTGGATTGAGGCTAAGGCTCAGGACATGATGCAACGCCGAGGATTTTCCGTTACGACCGAATCGCCGCAAAAGGTTGGTGTGCTTGAATCGCTGTACTTACGAATTCATGACTTTGTTATTCTGAAACGTGCTCGCGTGCAACGGTTTGGTTTTCTGAATCTGGCAGGACACTTCGTGACGCGTCGGCTTGGCCTTGTCGGTCTGGAAAAACGAATCAAACTCAGAATGAATGAAGTTCAAAACCAACAAATCAAGTGAGCATCTGTAACGAATGCTTATCAGCGTACAGTGGTAGTAGAAACGCACAATTCGCGACGTTATGATGGTGACCTGAGAAATTGGTTGGCATTGGTTTCGCATCTAGCCCGAGGCGTTTTTATGAGAATCTGTTTTGCGTGTGTCGTCTTGCTATTAAGCTGTCTGGGGCTGGGCCAAGTTGTCTCTGGGCAAACCGTCGCCGATTCGCTTTCCAAAGTTGATCAAGATTTCTCGCTGACCGGGGAATATACTTGTCTGGCTCGAATGAACCACTCCGGAAATCAAGGTTTGCAAGTCTTAGCCCTGGGTGACGGTGAATTTCAAGGAATGTGGTACCAAGGTGGTCTGCCCGGCAATGGCTGGAATCAATCCACGCGAACCGTGATGGTGGGCCAGCGCAACGGAGATTCGCTGGTCTTGACCGGCGAATTGAATTCCATTGTTGTCTATCGTGGACTGGCGACCGTTTACGATCTAAATGGCGTGGTCCAATCGCACTTGCAAAAGGTGATTCGCAAGAGTCCTACTCTAAACCTGCCACCACCAGCCAACGCAGACGTCCTGTTCGACGGCACGCATACCGGTAATTTCAAAGACGGCAAACTATCGGAAGAAGGTTTTCTGATTGCCGGCACGGAATTCATTCCGTTATACAAAGATTTTCAGTTGCACATTGAATTCAAGACTCCGTACATGCCATACGCTCGATCTCAAAACCGAGGCAACAGCGGCGTTTACTTGCTCAGCCGCTATGAAGTCCAAGTGCTGGATTCGTTTGGACTGGAAGGTGTCTTCAACGAATGCGGTAGCTTGTATCGCACTCAACCGCCTGCTCAAAACATGGCGTTTCCGCCGCTGACTTGGCAGACTTACGACATCACGTTTCATTCGCCAGAATTCGATACCTCCGGCCAGAAAATCAAGAACGCGCGAATCACCGTGCTGCACAACGGCGTACCGGTGCACGACAACTACGAAATTCCCAATAAAACGGGTGCGGGCAAACCAGAAGGGACAGAATTGTTTCCCATCAAATTGCAGGAACACGGCGCGCCCGTCCACTATCGCAATATCTGGATTGTGAACTTGGATCAACCCATGCTGCTGAATCAGCCTGTTTGCTTGCCATAAAGTTTGGCGAACTATCTTTCTAGGGCGAAACAACCAAGCTACGCGATAATTTCCCGGACGATATTGGCGTCTGGGTTTTCCACGAGTCGAATTTCGCGAGCTCCGATGCGAAACTTCAGTTCGCGGTGGTCTAGCCCGAATTGGTGTAGCACGGTCGCCAGCCAGTCATGATGGGTCACAATGCCTTCCACCGCATGGTGCGAAAGTTCGTCCGTTGCACCATGAATGTACCCAGGCTTTAGGCCACCACCCGCCGCCCACATGCTGAATCCATACGTGTTGTGATCTCGTCCTACTTTGTCTCGGCGGCTTAATCCATCGCGAAACTGAATCACCGGCAGGCGGCCCATTTCGCCGCCCCAATGAACCAGCGTGCTATCCAACAGGCCTCGTTGCTTAAGATCCTTCACCAACGCAGCGGCTGGCTGGTCGATTTCATGACAACGTTCTGGCAGTGCGGTCAAGATATCTCCGTGATGATCCCACACTTGTCCGTTGCAGAATATCTGGACGAATCGGACGCCGCGTTCCACCAGTCGCCTCGCGATCAAGCATCGCGTTGCGTAATCGCGAGTCTTCTCGTTGGAGACACCGTACATTTCCAACGTCGCTGCCGACTCCTGCGAAATGTCAAATGCCTCTTTAGCTGCCAGCTGCATTTTGGCTGCCAGCTGATAACTGGCCATGCGAGCTTCCAGGTCGTCTTCGCCAGGATGAGATGCCAGATGTTGTTGATTTAGTTGCCGAAGAAAATCGAGCTGGCTTTGTTGTGCTGCACCTCGCAAATGAACTGGTGCGTCGAGATTGAAAATTCTTGGTTCGCTGGGACGAACCATCGTGCCTTGGAACAGCGAAGGGAGTTGTCCATTCGACCAATTTTCGCCGCCTAGCAGCGGGAGGCCTCGAGGATCTGTGAGTGCGACGTACGCCGGCAGTTCTTGGGTTTCGCTGCCCAACGCGTTTAGCAGCCAGCTGCCCAAAACCGGGCGTCCAGACGTATTGGCTCCTGTGCTGAGTGCATAGTTGGACGGCACGTGGTTGTTGACGCCGGTGTGCATGGATCGAATCAGCGTAATGTCGTCGGCAATGCTGCCTAGATGGGGCAGCAACTCAGAAATCTCCATGCCACAGGCACCATGATGGCGAAACTTCCAGGCCGGTCCCATCAATTCTCGACTGGCCTGCGCGGCATTGTCAAACTTCACATCGCCAGAAAACGTCTGACCGTGACGTTTTGTCAATTCGGGCTTGGGATCGAACAAATCAATTTGGCTTGGTCCACCCAGCATGAACATGGAAATCATGGCCGTGGCTTTGGCGGGACGCAGCGGAGATTTGGGCAGTAAGTCGAACGATCGTGGCTCCAGTTCTGGCTTGATCGGAGCGGTTTCGGCCAAGCCATCTTGCTGCAGTAGCATGGACGCGGCGATTCCACTCAAGCCGAATGCGGTCGACTGCATAACGTGCCGCCGCGAACACAAACCAGTGTGACCAAGATGAGGCATGTTTTGCTCCTGAAATAATGGAACTCGTTGGTTTGATCTTATTCGATATACAGAAACCGGTTGGATGCGAACAACGTTTGAGTCAAGACGCAAAACGCTTGACGACGCCGGTCGTTGGCTTCGACAGCCACTAATTGAGGCTGCAATGTTTCAAGAAATTCGACGCACTTGGCCAATTCTTCGGCTGATGGTTCGCAGGCAAACAGACGAACGTATAGTCGACGCACTAATGGTGGGTACGAAATCTCCGCTGCTTTGTCGGGCAATTCGTTCCATAATTCGCCCGTCAGCGCTAACGCTCGTTCTTGCGCCAACGCATCATTCAAAAACCACAACGCTTGGGTAGCCACGGTCGATTCGGGGCGACAATGGCAATTCGGATTCATGACCGGCTGATCAAACGTGGCCAGCATGTCCAGCGGGAGTTTGCGTTGCACTTGAATGTACAAACTGCGTCGGTATTCAGATTCGGCGTCCGAGGCCACGCCGGCCTTCAGCCCATCTTTGATTTGTCGCTTGCCAATCACCGCTTTCCCTTCGCTGTCTTCGGTGACGGGGACTGAGGGGCCGCCGAGGGTCAAGTTTAACTGGCCACTGACGTGGTAGAGTGCGTCACGCAGCGTTTCTGCGTCCATCCGCTTCAGTGTCATGCGGCCAAGCAGTTGATTGTCTGGGTCGATGGCATCTTGCGCAGCCGATCGAACCGAAGTTTGCTGATACGCTGCGGACAACAAGATCATGCGGTGCAATTGCTTGTGATTCCAACCGCTTTGTACAAACGAATCCGCCAACCAGTCCAGCAATTCTGGGTGCGAAGGTCGTTGGCCGTTTAAACCAAAGTCTCCTGGTGTGGTCACCAAGCCTTGACCAAAATAATGCATCCAAATTCGATTTACAAAAACGCGAGCGGTCAGTGGATGGTGTCCGCTGGTCAAGTACTGGGCATACGCCAGACGACGTCCGGTGGTGGGTAGAGTCGCGTTGTTTTCTGGGATGGATAGATCGGGTGCTAGACGAGCCAGCACGGTGATTTCGGCGGGCGAAACGGTTTGCTGAGCGTCTTCCGGGTTGCCTCGGAAGAAAATCTTACTGACCGGAACGTGCGAAGTTTCGGTTGTCGCCATAATCATGTGCGGTAATGGCTTTGTTGCGCGAATGTCTGCTACTTTTTGGAATTCTTTTTCGAAGTGACGATAC
Source organism: Planctomycetales bacterium (assembly GCA_020426955.1). GTDB lineage: Bacteria > Planctomycetota > Planctomycetia > Pirellulales > Pirellulaceae > JAGQOZ01. The sequence continues at coordinate 4,086 of JAGQOZ010000028.1, read as the reverse complement.
TGAGCGGAATCGTATTCCACCAACAAACCGATGATGGTCGGAATCGGTTTGACCATGGGGTACGTGTCCAGCAATTCGTTTTGTTCGGCCGAACGCTGATTCGGTGCGGTCTTGACGGCAGCACGAGTTGCCTCGCGAACGTCCTGCGGCACGTCAGCCAGCTTTCGCTCTTGGATTTCCAGCGCCACTGCGTCTCGTTCTGCCTTCAGTTTGTCCTCTAACGCTTTGGCTTCGGCTTCAATCTGATCGATCTGCGCCTGCACATCGGGCGGAGTCATATCGATCAAGCGTGCGTTGGGAGTTTGCCATTGATCCAGCGGAAACGCCGGATCAAAGATCGATCGGAAGCGATAGTAATCGTCTATGCCAATGGGATCGTATTTGTGGTCGTGACATTGCGCACAGCCGACGGTGATTCCCGTTAACGCCGTGCTGATGGTTTGCAGCGAATCAGCGACGGCCATGTTGCGATTCGCCAAGTTGTTTTCCGCTTGCGAAGGATCCGGCGCTAGGCGTAAAAAACCGGTGGCCGTCAATAAGCGAAGGTGTTCGGGATTGTCAACCGACGGTGGTTCGGAAAGCATCTCGTCCCCGGCCAATTGTTCGCGAATAAACTGGTCTATCGGCATGTTCTGATTGAACGCATCGACTACGTAATCTCGATAACGCCACGCGAATTCGCGCAGAGTATCGTTCAGCGGACCACCGTTGCTTTCCGCATAGCCAGCTGCGTCCAGCCAGTGTCGAGCCCATCGTACGCCAAACTGGTCGGATGCCACGAGTTGATCAATGAGTTTGGCGTACGCATTGTCCGATGTGTCGTTGATAAAGTCCGCAACTTGCTGTTCGGTGGGTGGCAGGCCAATTACGTCCAAGTAAATCCGACGAACCAACGTTCGCTTATCGGCAGCCGGCGAAAATCTTAGTCCGTTTTGCTGCAGCTTATGAAGTAGGAACGAATCAATTTCGGTCGTGGCTTGGGGTGCATGCGGAACGTCGGGTTGCTTCACCGGTTGAAAAGCCCAGTGCTGTAGTTCTTCAATGGTGAATCGCGCGTCTTCCACGTTGTCTGGCTCGGTTCGCAGCAGCGGCGCGCCTTGTTGGAGCCACGTTTGAATGGTCGATTTTTCTTCGTCGGTCAGCTTCTTAGGACCTTCCGGCATCTCGTCAGAAGCAATCCGTTCCCATAGCAAGCTTGACAGGCCATCGGATGGATCAAGGGCCGTTCCCGAATCACCTCCGGACTTCATGAGTCGCACGAGTCTCAAATCCAGTCCACCCGATGTTTCGCCCAATTCGCCATGGCAGTGAAAACACTTTACTTTCAGGATGGGGCGTACGTCCGTTTCGAAATACACCGGATTGGCTTTGGGCAATTCGTTGGCCAACGATGGTTCGCAATTCCAAAAACTGAAAACGGTTACCATGCAAACAAGCGAGAAAAAAGTGGATCGATTCATGGTCACACTTATCGAAGCAGGTTGGAAGGATCGAAAGGGCAGGGCAGGTGGGGCAGCAGTCCAGCGGCAATGTCTTTCTGCAGGACTTGCAGTATACACATTTTGGCGACGCTAGCGTTCGATTTGTGAAACAAAATCTGGGGCTGAATTTTATTGTATTGAAATATCGCGAGTTGACGATATGTTTATGCAGATACGCGAGGAGGATTCTGGATGGTGCAGCGTAAATTTCGGCCTTTTGATTTAGAAGCGTTGACGCATGCGGCGGATTGCTTGCGAACGCTAGCTCATCCGGTGCGAATTCGCATGGTGCAGCTGTTGTTACAAGGGCGCTATACGGTAGGCGAAATTGCCGAAGATTGTGGCATTGCAGAAAACCAAGCGTCCGAACATTTGCGGTTGATGCAACGCTGCGGTTTTCTCAGCAGCCAGCGAGAAGGTCGGTGTGTTTACTACCAAATCGCGGAGCCTCATCTAGAACAAATCGTCAGCTGTATTGAAGATCGATTTCTTGCCAACCCCAAGTCGTAGGTTGGACAAGTAGGAACAGAATGAAACGGAAACCAGTTTAAGGACTTATTCGAATGGCACAGGATACAATTCGACCAGAACAACTTTATCAACTCTGCCAAACGGGCAAACGAATTGATTTGATTGACGTTCGCACTCCTGCTGAATTTCAAGGAATGCACGCCATTATTGCCAAGAATGTTCCGCTGGATCAGCTCGATTGTGCCAGCATCATGAACGGCCGTTCGCAGGACGAGCCGCTCTATATCATCTGCCTCAGTGGCGCGCGTGGCACCAAAGCCTGCGATCAATTTCGAGCTTGCGGGTTTACGAACGTGGTAAACGTGGAAGGTGGCACCAAAGCGTGGGAATCTGCGAATTTGCCTCTGCAGCGAGGCAAACAAGTCATTTCGTTGGAACGTCAAGTTCGTATTGCGGCAGGGTTTTTGACCATGTGCGGCGCGATTGTCAGCTACTTCAATCCGTACTTTGCCATTGTGCCGGCGGCAATGGGAGCCGGGCTGATGTTTGCCGGAATCACGGACAGTTGTGCCATGGGAATGTTCTTGGCTAAGATGCCTTGGAACCAAGTGGCTACCGGTGGTTCGGCGACTTGTAGTGCCAATCGAGCGGCCTAGGATAAGGCGTTTGGGCAAACGAATTCTGTGAAGTATTCCAGTTCGAGTTGTAGGGAAACAAGATGAAGATTGTCATTGTTGGTGGCGTTGCCGGTGGAGCGTCCGCAGCAGCTCGAGCTCGGCGGTTGAGCGAAACGGCAGAGATCGTGGTTTTTGAAAAAGGCCAAGATCCTTCGTTCGCGAATTGTGGTATGCCCTATTACATCGGTGGCGAAATTGAGAATCGAGACAAGCTGTTGGTGGCGCCGCTAACGCTACTGCGCGAACGGCATCGTCTAGACGTGCGAATTCGTTCTCAAGTGGAAGCGATTGATCGCCAAAACAAGACGGTCACCGTCCGATCGCTGGACGATAACCGAACCTACCAAGAATCGTACGATCAGTTGATTTTGGCCACCGGAGCAGCTCCGCTGAAGCCGCCGATTCCCGGCATTGATAGCGCCGGAATCTATACTCTGCGAGACCTGCAAGACGCGGATCAGCTACATGCCGTGGCCACCGGCGGCGCCAAGTCTGCCGTGATTGTCGGTGCCGGATTTATCGGTATCGAAATGGCAGAGAATCTGGCACGCCGAGGCTTAGCCGTTACCATTGTCGAACTAGCCGACCAAGTTCTGCCACCTTGGGACAAAGAAATGGTCACGCCTATCGAATCGCATTTGGAAGCCAGCGGTGTCGCGCTGCGATTGGGTGATTCGGCCACAGCGTTTGCTACCAAAGACGGACAAGTGGTTGTCACTCTGAAATCGGGTGACCAAATGGAAACCGATTTTGTCGTGCTGAGCGTCGGGGTTCGACCGGAAAACCAATTGGCAAAGGACGCAGGTTTGGATCTGGGGGATCGAGGCGGTGTGAAGGTGAATCGCTACATGCAGACATCGGATCCTGACATTTACGCCGTTGGAGATGTGGTGGAAGTGACCGATGTGGTTAGCAACTCCGCTACGCAAATCCCACTGGCCGGTCCAGCCAATCGACAAGGCCGGATTGCGGCAGATCATATTTTTTGCCGAGAAACCTATTACCGAGGCACGCAAGGAACGGCGGTGGTGGGCGTCTTTGATATGGCCGCAGCCATGACCGGCCTGAGCGAAAAAGTGCTTAAGCGATTGGAGATGGACTACCAAAAAATCTACATCCATCCCGCTCATCATGCCGGATATTACCCTGGCGCCCAACCGATGTCGCTGAAGTTGTTGTTCGAACCAGCGACTGGCCGAATTCTGGGCGCTCAAGCGGTTGGCCGCCAAGGCGTGGACAAGCGAATCGACGTGATTGCCATGGCCATCCAAGCCGACATGAACGTGTTGGATTTGGAGGAATCTGAACTTTGCTACGCACCGCAATTCGGTTCGGCTAAAGATCCAGTGAACATGGCCGGCTTTGTCGCGTCAGGTGTTGTTCGAGGTGACCATCCGGTAGTGCATTGTGACCAAGTGTTGTCAGCCGTACAGGCAGGAGCGGCGTTGATTGATGTT